>NZ_JBHUMD010000006.1:0-127187 GCF_042684765.1 Flavobacterium suzhouense
CCAAACTCTGCGGCTGCCTGCGTGCTGTGGTAGGTGATCGTAAGACCGCTCTGGCCGTTTAATATCTCTACTCCTGCCGGGGTAAGATCAAAATAAGCATAACCGTCAAAGTTGTCCGCACACTCCTCTAATGGGGTGGCCGGGGAAACTGTTGGGGCACTGTTTATCGTTACTACAAAGTCTGACTCATCTGAACATACCGTAGTAGCATCTCCAGTTACGGCATAGATGTATATCGTCTGGCTTGTCGTAATAAAATCACCCGCATTTAACTGTGTACCTGTTCCTCCTGCACCAGTGTAGTAGTTACCTGTTGTCAGCGCTGTTAGTTCGTAAGCATCACATGCCTGAAGGTCTGCTCTGTCTTCTACTACCGGAGTAGGGTAAATTGTTACGTAGAAGCTACCCTCTGTAAAACAATTATTCGGAGTAGTTGCAGATTCTGCATATACATAAACGGTTTGTGAATTTGTTAGAATTGATGCTTGCGCTAATTGTGTCCCTAAACCTCCTGATTGAGTATAATAATTCCCTACGGAAAGATTAGGAAGAATATAACCTACATCACTACAAGCAAATCCATCTGCAGGCACAACAACCTGAGGTATAGGAGTTACTATTAAATCAAAAGAAGTCACATTAAAACAATCTGCATTATCTACATTAGTAACGCGGGCATATATGGTTGTATCTCCAGAGCTAAAAGCAGTAGGATCAGCGATTGAACTATCCTCAATATCTGCACCACCTGAAGTAGTATGATAAGTTACATTAAAATCAGCAGGATCCTGCCCGTCTAAAATTTGAGCATCATTACTCGTTAAGTCGAAAATTTCAACACTATCATTCCCTGAATCACACACTTGCATATCAGCAGGCTGAGTAACTTCAGGTTGCGCACCAGCTTTAACAACATATTGAAAAAATGTTAAACAATCTGTATCAAAATTTTGAATCCTACCATAAATAGTTTTTTCTTCACCTGCATTTACTTGAAAATTTTGTAGTTGAGCAGTAGTATATGCTCCATATCCTTCCTCCTGTAAAAACTGGCTTTCAAACACACTTAATTCATACAAATTTGGATCTAAACCATTAAGAACATCATCATTAACATCATTTAAATTTATAGTGAAAGGAGCTTCACCACATAAAGTTATATCTTGAACATTCAAAGGAAGATCTTCACCTATATTAACATCAATTTGATCAGTTACAACAACATTAGTACCATCACACATTAAATAACTTGCTCTTGCGGTATAAGTTGTTAAATTATCAGGACAAACATTAATAGTTGGACCTGTACCTATAGCTGTTCCCGATGCAGTGGGACCTTCAAACCAATCGATTGTTACTACACTTGGTCCACTCGGTTTGAAACGCCAACCTTCATTACTTGCGGACCAAGTACCTACATTTCTGGTAGGAGGGAAATAAGCAACTGTACCTGTACTATTCTGAACACCAACTACACCATACCCTCCATTCCATTGCATACAAGGAGTTCTTTGACCTATATATACCTCTATAACATTTGTAGTTTCATATAAAACCATCTGACTAATTTGAGGAGGAAGGTTATTATTACAACTAAATTGATTCAGATTGTATAAATTTAATATAAACATCCTATTAGGAGCAGTTCCCGAAATTCTATAGTTCATAGCCATATCATTAGGCGTACCAGTAGCAAGAGGATTAGTATCCTGAAAAACACCAAAAATAGAATTTAAAAAAGGAGCATTCTGACCACCAGGGTTTACTGGAATCTGAGTACCATTCATTACCCAAGTACTTGGCGTAGCAGGTGAATATAAACCTCCTGGAGTTACGCCTTGAGCGATACTAAATGTAACGACGCCGTTAGTACTTAAAAGTAAATTCTCATATACATTACCAAAAAAACAGAACTTAAATGTTGGAGTTCCTGGTTGTGTAAGGTTAATAATATTAGACCAATAATCATCTTGATTAGCCTGTAAAGGCACGGAACCAGAAATACTATTCGAAAAACTTGCCGGTGGATTGTAGGGAATTGGTATGACATCATAAGAGGTTGTACCACCTGTATCGAAGTAAAGTGTTGAAAGCTCTGTACATTCTCCCGGATTACAAATAGGAATACCAGAAACAGCCGTTACATAAGGAACCGCAGGCCCCTGTTGAGGAAACATGCTTAACCCCAAAAGGCTAAAGATTAGTAATAATAGGTACTTTTTATTCATTAGGCTAATTTTAGAAACGCGAAAATTACACAAATTTGATTCAAAAAAAACAAAAAAGTTTTATTTTTTTAGTATAACAGCCAAACCGACTCTTACCCTACCTTACTGATAAAAAAAAGTTATATTTTTTTATTTTTTTGGATTTTTAAAAAACCGACTTCAATTAATTCCTACAGTTCTTATTTTTAGTATCTTTTCCTTTATTTATTGAAACAATAGAAATTATCCAAATAATTTAAAATCAACTTTTATAGTTATCTTTGCACACTGAAACTATCATATCCCTATTATAAACATAGAATTAATGACTCACAACGAAGATTTTAAAGACGAAATTGGAGATAACCATATTGCAACAAATGCACAAACCCCTTTAAGAGACAATGCTTTTGAACTTAGTGATGATGAAAAAATCGCATCTATAAAAGCTGATGTTGAAAACATACTTCACACCCTAGGCATGGACCTTACGGATGACAGCATCAAAGGAACACCTAATCGTGTTGCTAAAATGTTTGTAAAAGAAATATTCGGAGGACTGAATCCTGCAAAAAAACCTGGTTCATCAACATTTGAAAATAAATACAAGTATGGAGAAATGCTTGTTGAAAAGAATATTACGGTTTATTCAACCTGCGAGCACCACCTCTTACCCATAGTAGGCCGAGCGCATGTAGCATACATTTCCAACGGGACCGTTGTTGGACTTTCAAAAATGAATAGAATTGTCGATTATTTTGCAAAAAGACCACAAGTTCAGGAAAGGCTAACAATTCAAATTGTACAGGAATTAAAAAGAGTACTTAATACCGAGGATGTTGCTTGTGTAATTGACGCAAAACACCTTTGTGTAAATTCTCGTGGAATAAGAGATATTGAAAGCAGTACGGTAACATCTGAATTTGGCGGTAAGTTCAAAGATGAAAATGTGAGACGAGAATTTTTAGATTACATTAAACTGGACACACAGTTTTAATATCTTTAAAAACAAAACCAATTAGGCAAAACTAAAACTATGCAGTTATATCTAAATCAAAAATTAAAATTATACAATTCACTAAGTGGTGAAAAAGAAACATTTACTCCTCTTCACGAAGGATCAGTAGGGATGTATGTATGTGGCCCCACCGTTTACAGCAATGTTCACTTAGGGAATTGTAGAACCTTTATATCATTTGATTTGGTTTTCAGATATCTAAAACACTTGGGATACAAGGTAAGATACGTCCGAAACATAACTGATGTTGGCCATATTGAAGACGATGCTGATGAAGGAGAGGATAAAATCGCAAAAAAAGCACGCCTTGAAAAGTTAGAACCAATGGAAATTGTACAGCAATACTCTGTTGATTTCCACCAAATATTAGAACTCTTCAACAATCAGCCACCAAGCATTGAGCCTACTGCTACAGGACATATTATAGAGCAAATAGAAACCATTAAACAAATTTTAGCTAATGGCTACGCTTATGTATCCAACGGATCAGTTTATTTCGATGTGGTAAAATTTAATGAAACCCATGATTATGGTAAATTAAGTGGCCGAAATCTTGAAGACATGATTTCCAACACTCGAGATTTGAGTGGCCAAGATGAAAAAAGAAATCCTCAGGACTTTGCTCTTTGGAAAAAAGCCGAACCGCAACATATTATGCGATGGCCTTCTCCTTGGGGAGATGGTTTTCCTGGCTGGCATTTAGAATGTACAGCAATGAGCACTAAGTACCTGGGTAATCATTTTGACATACACGGAGGAGGCATGGATCTTAAATTTCCTCATCACGAATGTGAAATTGCTCAAAATGAAGCTTGCACGGGACAATCGCCTGTAAATTATTGGATGCATGCTAATATGCTTACTCTTAACGGTAAAAAAATGTCAAAATCTACTGGAAATAATATTCTTCCTAGAGAAATATTTTCTGGAAATAATGACAAGCTAAGTAAGCCATTCAGCCCTTCTGTTACAAGATTTTTTATGTTACAGGCACATTACAGAAGTGTACTTGATTTTTCAAACGATGCGATTATTGCTGCCGAAAAAGGTTTTAACCGATTAATGGATGCACTAGATAACCTAAAGCAGATTAAACATTCATCAGCTTCAAGTATCGATATTGTTTCATGGAAACAATCTTGCTATGATGCAATGAATGATGATTTCAACAGCCCAATACTTATAGCCCAGTTATTCGAAGCTGTTAAATACATCAATCTTCTAAAGGAAGAAAAGGAAACCATTAATTCACAAGATATTGAATTATTATCTAAAACTTTGAATGCTTTTGTTTTCGACGTCTTGGGGCTTAAAAATGAAGTTGCTGAAGAAACAGGAAATGATAAGCTTGAAGGTGTCGTAAATATGCTCATTACAATGAGAAATGAAGCCAGAGCAAATAAAGACTTTGCTTTGTCAGATCAAATAAGAAACAGGCTTACCGAATTAGGCATTGAACTTAAAGACACTAAAGAAGGTACAACTTTTTCTGTAAACTAATTGCTTTGAAACTAAAAAGCTTACTCACAGCACCTTTTATAGCGCTGGTACGCTTTTATCAGATCGCTATATCTCCGGTACTCCCTGCGGCATGCAGGTACTCTCCGACTTGCTCACAATACACAATTGAAGCATTGCAATTGCATGGTCTTATTAAAGGGAGCTGGCTAAGCATTAAACGAATTTTAAGTTGTAATCCCTGGGGAGGATCAGGTTATGACCCCGTGCCTGAAAAAAAATGCCGCCACAAACATTAATTAACCTATTTACATTTGTAAGACCTACACATTTGTTTAAATTTACGCCAACTAATACAGACAATACATGATACACAGCTTAAGCATTGTATGGAACCAGCCTGAAGGATTTAGCTTAGGCCCAATAACGCTTCGTTATTACAGCCTTGGTTTCGTAATAGCCTTTGGACTAGGATGGTTCTTAATGAAAAAAATATATGACCGTGAAGGTGAATCTGCAGAAAAACTGGACAAGCTCTTCATATACACCTTAATCGCAACACTTTTAGGAGCAAGACTTGGACATGTCTTTTTTTATGACTGGGATTATTTTAGCCAGCATCCTGCAGAAATACTTTTACCATTCAGATTCAGTCCCGAGTTTGAATTTACCGGATTTGCAGGACTTGCAAGCCACGGAGCTGCCATAGCCATCATCCTTGCCATGTATTGGTACAGCAAAAAAATTATTCACCGTCCTCTGTTATGGATGTTAGACAGAGTTGTAATCCCTGTAACCAGCGGTGGAATTTTCGTTAGACTTGGAAACTTCTTCAACAGCGAAATATTAGGCAAACCAACCTCTGCTGACCTGCCAACAGCCATAAGATTTATCAGAGGAGAAGAAACGCTTGGTAAAAATGAAATTATTGCCAAAACAAAAATGTTGGATTATAACGCCGCATATGATGCAGTCGAACGCAACCCTAAGTTTGCAGACATATTAGCTACGATACCCTACAGACATCCGGCACAACTATATGAAGCATTTGGTTATATTTTTGTGTTTGCTATAGTTTATTTCATGTACTGGAAGACAGACGCACGCAAAAAGCACGGTCTTATCTTTGGAGTTTTCCTTATTTTATTATGGACAGTACGCTTCCTTGTAGAGTATGTAAAAGAAAGCCAGGGAGGTTTTGAAAGCGTTCTTCCCGGAGGTCTTCTAACAGGTCAGTGGTTGAGCATACCTTTCATAATTGCAGGAATCTATCTGGTATTTACTGCAAAAAACAGACAAGAAACTTTATAAATAGATACCGCCTTAGGGCGGTTTTTTTATGCTTTTTCGAAGCCCTTTTCGAACAACAAATATGGATAATCCTTGTATAAGTGTTATCTCAGTAAAACCAACCATTTTAGTCTTAAAACAAATAAGCCACGCAGTGCGTGGCTTATTTGTTTTTCTGAATATATTATAATATTAATCTGTCAGCTTAAAATTATAGACTATAGTTCCAACCTGTGTTTCGGGAGCAGAATCACTACTATCAAACTTAGTATCGAAAGCAGCTGATTTTGCCTGCTCAAAAAGACATTGCGCCGCATTAGTCGTTCCCCTGCCCCTTTCAGCCTTAATAACCTTACCGGCTCTGTTTACAGTAATCTGAACAACCACAGTACCTTCTTCATTACATCTGTATTGTGGCTTTGGAGTATTTAAATTTTTACGTCCTGAAAGTCTGTAGTTCCCCACACCTGTTCCACGACCTGCACCGCTTCCTCCTCCACTTCCGCTTCCTGAGCCCGGTCCGGTTCCTGTTCCGTTACCGGAACCATTTCCACCACCGGTACCTCCTCCGCTACCGCCATCACCGTAGTAACTACCTGAGTTTTTATCTCCTCCGAGCTTACCCTTGTTTCCGGCAACACCATCGTCTCCATCTCCCCCTTTATTGTTACCATTAAGGATGTTCGCAAGTGCATCAGAAGTAGTTTTAGAAGGATGTGGTGGCGCTTTAACCGAAACCGGTTTCGTCTCTACCTTTTTAGGATCCTTTTTCTCCACAGGCTTTGTTTTCACTACCGCCGGAGCATCGTCAAGATCACTGGCTACGACTTCTTCTTCATCAGCCTGAACGGGAGTGGGAGCCTGTTTTACCCTCTCTGTAACTTCAAGGACTTCACTTCTAAAGTCAGCACCTGAACCTACATCACTATCACCAAAGTTAACAGTAACACCTCCTCCTCCACCACCACCTTCAAGCTCGGCGAGGTCGATAAGGTCGTCTTTCTGCGTATATTTAAATAGGAATAAAAAAAGAGCCGCCAGCACAAATATTACCGTAGTAATCGCCAGTGATTTCTTTTCCTCTCCTGTCATTGTAAAAGCCATTATACCTCTTTATTTTGTTGTAGCAATAGAAAATTTCAGTTTGTTCTTCTGCCCAATCTGTAATATATCTACCATATCCTGAACCTGAAGATCCTTAGGAAGTCTCACAATAACAACGTTATCCCCACTTCCCGCTATCCTTGACATTAGCGTAGACTCAAGCTCTTCAAAAGGCACCTGTTGCTTATCTATAAAATACTGCTTGTCAGCATTTACAGAAATAGTAATATGTGCTTTATCTGTTGTTTTGTTAGAATCTGCTTTAGGTAACATTAAATCGATAACATTCGGGTTTGCCAAAGTAGATATAATCAGGAAGAACAACAGTAGAAAGAACATGATATCACTGAGCGCAGAAGCTGCGATCTCAGCATGAAAACGTTTATTTCTCCTTACTCTCATTATTTACCTGTTGTAATTACATTAACAAACTGAATAACCTGTTTTTGAACTTTCAGTGCAAATCCATCGATAAGTATATTAAAAAAGTGGTATCCTGAATAAGCGACAACACCCACAATAAGCCCTAAACCAGAACTGATCATTTTTTCATAAAGACCTCCTGATATACTTCCAATACTAATATTCTCAGTAATAGAAATCGTATAGAAAATTTTGATTACACCGGAAATAGTTCCAATGAAACCCAAAATAGGTGCAATACCGGAAACAAGACCTAACCAGCCTAGTTTCTTTTCCATAAGTCCAATTTCAACATTGGTCGTCTTTTCCATCATACCTTCAATTTCACTCAAAGGCCTTCCCACCAGGGCAATCCCACTTTCAAGGATATTTCCATAAGCAGTACCTGCTTTACTGGCAGTAATTTGTGCCGCTTCAATCTTGCCCGAATTAAGCTGAAAACGAACATCATTTATAAGTCCGGCATCTTCCTTACTATGTTTACTGATATATAATGCTCTTTCAATAATAACGTAAAGTGTAAAGAACAATAAAGCCAGAATTGGCCATACCATCACCCCACCTTTCATTAACATCGAAAAGAAATTGATTGATTGATCCTGAGTAGCTGCAGCAGCCGCATCAACAGGAGCATCTTTTGCCACAGCCAGAGTGTCCTGAAGTAAGAAAATTAGATTTGTCATGTTCTGATAAAGGTTTTCTTTGAAAAGGTAATTTGCCTAAAGGCAATAGTATTTATTTATAAATGATAACGAATATATGCTTTTTTACGTATGCACAAAAGCAAAATAAAAAAAACCTGTCCATTTTCACAGACAGGTTTTAGTATAATTTAACAAAGAATATTAAGCCTCTTCGTTATGTTGTTTCACAATCAGGTCTTTATCTTTCTTCGGCATTGAATCAACAAGTACCGGAGTTGCGATAAATAGTGAAGAATATGTACCTACTACGATACCGATAAGCATCGCGAAGATGAAACCTCTTATAGAATCACCTCCAAAGATGAACATGATACCTAATACAAGAACCATTGTTAATGATGTATTGATCGTTCTTGACATAGTAGTATTAACAGAAGCATTTACGATATCTTTAAAGCTACCTTTTTCTTTACCTGTAAGGTATTCCCTTACCCTGTCAAATACAATTACCGTATCATTCATCGAGTAACCGATAACCGTAAGGATAGCAGCGATAAAGTGCTGATCCATTTCCATATGGAAAGGCATGAATTTGTAGCAAAGCGAGTAGATACCCAATACGAAGATAACGTCGTGAGCAACTGCTGCGATAGCACCAAGTGAATACTGCCATTTTCTGAAACTTACCATTAGGTAAATAAATACGATAGCC
This sequence comes from Flavobacterium suzhouense, assembly GCF_042684765.1. NCBI lineage: Bacteria > Pseudomonadati > Bacteroidota > Flavobacteriia > Flavobacteriales > Flavobacteriaceae > Flavobacterium > Flavobacterium suzhouense. Next base: position 8,857 of record NZ_JBHUMD010000006.1, read on the forward strand.
ATAGCACCAAGAACTGCCCATACAGAGTTAGCCTTGATATCGTCAGCAACTACACCACTTACTTTAGAAGCAGAAAGAATACCAACTTGTTTACCCTCATAAGTATTTACGAATTGCTCGTAAGTAATATTAGAATAGTTTTTCTTAAGAGACTCAAAAAGCATTTTGTTTACTTCTGTATCAGCCTCTACTGTATTTTCTTCAACTTTATATTTAGTTGTAATTCTTAGCTGAGAATTATTACCAAATACCTTAACATCAACTCCTTGGTGGAATACATTATCAAGATCAGCTTTAATATCATCTGCAACTACCGGCTTCTCAAACTTCACCTGGAATGTTCTACCTCCAACGAAGTCGATACCCTGATCAAGTCCATTTACATAGAAAGACACACAGCTTACAATCACAACAATTGAAGAGAAGATATAAGTAAACTTCTTAGCTCCAAGGAAATCAAAATGGAAGTTAGTAAACCAGTTTTTAGAAAGACCGGTTACAAATGTAAGTTCACCACCTTTTCTGATACTCCAGTCAAGGAATAATCTTGTAATGAAAAGCGATGTAAATAGTGAAGTGAATATACCTAAAAGTAGTGTTGTAGCGAAACCTTTAACCGGACCTGTACCAAAAATCAATAGCACAAGACCTGTAAGTACGTGCGTTACGTTCGCATCTGTGATAGATGACATAGCACCTCTCCAGCTATAAGAGATCTTAACTGCCTCATCAAGCGATTTACCGTGACGTAGCTCCTCTTTTGCTCGCTCGTATATAATGATGTTAGCATCCACCGCAGTACCAATTGTTAGTACGATACCAGCGATACCAGGTAATGTAAGTACAGCACCTAAGCTTGCAAGCATACCAAATAAGAACAATACGTTTACAACAAGTGCAGCATTAGCAAACCAACCTGCTTTACCATAATAAACAACCATCCAAAGAGATACAAGTAATAAACCTGCAATAGACGAGATAATACCATTATCAATAGCTTCCTGACCAAGTGACGGACCTACAACTTCAGACTGAACGATATCAGCAGAAGCAGGAAGTTTACCAGCTCTAAGGATATTAGCTAAGTCTTTTGTTTCAGTTACGTCAAATGCACCTGAAATTTGAGAATTACCACCTGCAATTGGACCTGAAGTTACACCTGGAGCAGAATAAACAACATTATCAAGAACGATAGCAATAAAACCTTGTTCTCTGTATGCTTTACCTGTCATTTCTTCCCAAACCTGAGCACCACGGTTGTTCATCTGCATTTCTACAGACGGTTTACCCATTTGGTCAAATGCTGCATTAGCACCTGTAATTACGTTACCTGCAAGATCAGGAATACCTTCTCTGTTTGTTTTAAGACAGTAAAGTTCAAGAACACCTTTTGATTTTCTAACATCTTCTTTACCCCATGCAAAACGTGCATAACGCTGGTCAGCAGAAAGAAGTCCACGGATATCTGCTCTTTTTAACCAAGAGTTGATCTTAGCAGTATCTTTCACAGAAGCGATACCGATTATCGGACCACCCTGACCCGGTGTAAGTTTTTCGAATAGTGGGTTAGCACCTTTAACAGGAGCAGCCGCTGAATCTTTTGCTTTATTTGTAAGAAGTGTATCTGTTGGAGAAGCAGTAGCTGTTTCAGCAACTTTCACATCTTTTTCAGTTTTCTTAAGCACTTCATTAGCACCCATAAGGAAGCCCTGAAGATCGTTTACTTTGTAAGCTTCCCAGAACTCAAGCTGAGCAGTACTCTGTAATAGTTTTTTAACACGGTCAATATCTTTAGCACCCGGTAATTCTACCATGATACGTCCTGATTCACCAAGTTTTTGAATGTTTGGCTGAACAACACCAAATTTGTCGATACGCTCAGTTAATACACCGAAAGCACTGTCAATAGACTCGCTTACTTTTTTTCTGATAACAGCCTTAACCTGATCATCAGTCATTTTTGTATTAACAGCCTCACCCATTATTCTGTTAGTGAATAATTCCGGCGAAGCAAGTTTTACAGTACCATTAGACTCTTTATCAAACGCAACGAAGAAAGCGTCAAGATAGTCCTGGTTACCTTGTCTGTTTTTCTTAGCCTCATCAAGAGCTTTGTTGAAAACAGGGTTTTTAGAATTGTTAGCAAGACCTTTAACGATATCTTTTACTGATATCTCAAGCATTACGTTAATTCCACCTTCAAGGTCAAGACCTTTGTTGATTTGTTTGTTTCTTACTTCATCGTATGTATAACCAAGATACACTACTGAATCTTTCATCGATTCAAGATAAGCAACTTCCTTGTCAGAGTCGCCATTGGCATGAGCCTTAGCATCTTTCTCAATTCCATTTGAAACAAATGTAAAGGAAAGCTGATAAATACATACTAACGCAAATACGATTGCGAAAAACTTAATGAGTCCCTTATTCTGCATTATTTGTTAAAATTAATTATGTCCAATTTTTTTAAAACGAGCAAATATATAATTTCAGATAAGATTAACCAATTTATTTACTAATTATATCGCAAAAAAAAGACTACCAATGGTAGTCTCCTTATTTTATTGACGTTTACATTACACAAGTACCGATTTCAAATCAGCATTCATGCTCCTGACAGCGTCTGCACTCTTCGCAAACAATGCTTTTTCAGTATCATTAAGCTTAATATCAACAATTTTTTCAATACCGTTTTTTCCTATAATACACGGAACACCTATACAAATATCGCTCTGCCCATACTCCCCTTCAAGATATACCGAGCACGCAATAATCTTCTTCTGATCATTAAGAATACTATCCACAAGATAAGCCACCGAAGCACCCGGGGCATACCACGCAGAAGTACCCAAAAGCCCTGTTAAAGTAGCTCCACCAACCATCGTATCTGCTGCAACTTTTTCAAGCTGCTCCTGTGAAAGAAAATCAGATACCGGACTTCCATTATATGAAGCAAGCCTGGTAAGCGGAATCATAGTCGTATCGCCGTGCCCTCCAATAACCATACCCTGAACATCATTAGACGGCCTATCCAGTGCTTTAGACAAATAATACTTAAAGCGTGAGCTATCCAACGCTCCACCCATACCAATAATCCTGTTTTTAGGAATACCCGTAGCCTTAAGCGTAAGATAAGTCATTGTATCCATAGGATTTGAAACCACTACTATAATCGCATTAGGCGAATGCTGTAAAACATTCTCAGCAACAGTTTTAACTATACCGGCATTGATACCGATAAGCTCTTCTCTGGTCATACCCGGTTTTCTGGGTATCCCCGATGTAATTACCACCACATCGCTATTAGCCGTTTTTGAATAATCATTTGTACTTCCGGAAACGCGTGTATTAAATCCTGTAGTTGTGGCACACTGCATTATATCCATAGCCTTACCTTCAGCAAAGCCTTCTTTAATATCAAGCAAAACCACTTCGCTGGCAATACCCCTGTAAGAGATAACATCTGCACAGGTAGCGCCTACATTGCCGGCGCCTACTATTGTAACTTTCATAAATTAATGTTTAATTAGGTTAGTTTGTATTGTTTGTAAATCGGTTAAAGAACTTGTTCAAAACACATATCATCAAAAAATTGACAACATCTGTCTTTGATTTACCAATTTACTAAAATATTCCTCCCAAAGCATGTTATCTTTAATTTATTTTTAAAATAATCCAATTCATAAAAAAAGGACATTCATTCGAATGTCCTTTTTAGCGTGTTTGTTTGTATAGAAAAGCCGTTATGCATCAATTTTAGCATAAGCAGCATTCTTTTCAATAAATTCTCTCCTTGGCGGAACCTCATCCCCCATAAGCATTGAGAAGATCCTATCAGCTTCAGCTAGGCTGTCAATGCTAACCTGACGAAGCGTACGGTGCTCCGGATCCAGCGTAGTTTCCCAAAGCTGCTCAGCATTCATCTCTCCAAGACCTTTGTAACGCTGTACAGAAGACCCACCACCCATTCGTTCCGTTATCTGATCGCGTTGGGTATCATTCCATGCATATTCTTTCTTCGTACCTTTTTTAACCATGTATAGAGGCGGTGTAGCAATATATACGTGACCATTCTCTATAAGCTCTTTCATAAAGCGGAAGAAGAATGTAAGGATAAGCGTAGAAATGTGCGAACCGTCAACATCGGCATCACACATGATAACCACTTTATGATAACGAAGTTTTTCAAGGTTAAGCGCCTTACTGTCTTCAGGTGTACCAATAGTCACACCAAGAGCTGTAAATATATTACGAATCTCTTCGTTTTCGAACACTTTATGATGCATTGCCTTCTCCACATTAAGAATCTTACCCCTTAACGGAAGAATAGCCTGAAAAGCCCTGTCGCGTCCTTGTTTCGCAGTACCACCTGCCGAGTCACCCTCAACAAGGAATACTTCACATTTTGCAGGATCCTGCTCAGAACAGTCAGACAATTTACCCGGAAGTCCGCCACCACCCATTACAGTCTTACGCTGTACCATCTCACGTGCTTTTTTAGCCGCATGACGTGCCTGAGCCGCAAGAATAACTTTTTGTACGATTGTACGGGCATCGTTAGGATTTTCCTCAAGGTAATTCTCAAGCATTTCACTTACCGCCTGGCTTACCGGCGCCACAACCTCACGGTTACCAAGCTTAGTCTTAGTCTGACCTTCAAACTGAGGTTCTGCCACTTTTACCGAGATAATAGCTGTAAGTCCTTCACGGAAGTCATCACCCGATATCTCAAACTTCAATTTTTCAAGAAGTCCTGAGTTATCAGCATATTTTTTAAGAGTATTTGTAAGACCTCTTCGGAAACCCGAAAGGTGCGTACCACCCTCATGTGTATTAATGTTGTTTACATAAGAGAAAATATTCTCAGAGTAGCTTGTATTGTAGATAAGCGCAACCTCAACAGGAATTTCTCCCTTATCGGTCTCCATGCTTATTACATGAGCAATTATCGGCTCACGGTTACCATCAAGGAATTTAACGAACTCCTTAAGACCTTCCTGCGAATGGAATGTCTCACTAAGGAATTCACCTTTATCATCTTTTTCCCTTTTATCAGTAAGCGTAATTGAAATACCCTTATTAAGATACGAAAGCTCACGCATACGTGCTGCAAGCGTATCATAAGAATACTCGGTAGTTTGGGTAAAAATAGTAGAATCCGGCTTAAAAGTTACAGTCGTACCTCTTTTCTCCGTCTCCCCAATTTGTTTTACAGGATAGATTGCTTTTCCTCTTTCATATTCCTGCTCATACACTTTACCTTCCCTGAAAACAGTAGCCCTCAGGTGATCAGAAAGTGCATTCACACACGATACACCCACACCGTGAAGACCTCCGGAAACCTTATAAGAATCCTTATCGAACTTACCACCGGCACCAATTTTGGTCATTACAACCTCAAGTGCAGAAACACCTTCTTTTTTATGTATATCTACAGGAATACCACGACCGTTATCTTCAACGGTTATGGAATTATCTTCATTAATAGCAACAATAATAGTATCACAATGTCCGGCAAGAGCCTCATCAATTGAGTTATCTACAACCTCGTAAACAAGGTGGTGTAAACCTCTGGTACCCACATCACCTATATACATGGAAGGACGCATCCTTACGTGCTCCATCCCCTCAAGGGCCTGAATACTGTCAGCCGAATAATTGTTTTTCTTTATTTCCTCACTCATAAAACTATCTGTTAACGAAATTTTAAGTTTAACGAACAAATATATAAAAACAGGAGGGATAAAGCTATCAAAACCCCTCTTTTAGGAGGTAAGTTATCAACAATTTATTAAAATCAACAGCCACTTGGCAAATAGCCAGCAAAGTGTTAAAAACAATGCATAAAAAATGCCCCATTAAGGGGCATTTTCTACAAACAAACAAACTAAAAATTCAAATATAAACTACTAAATTATATTTCTATCTTAACCTGTGCTATACAGGTATCAGCCTGAACGTGCGCTGCATTGGCACGTCCGCTTGGGTCGGTATTTTCCTGCCACTTTGGTATCCATTTACGTACCGTCTGGGCTGCACTTACCTGTGGGAAATGCTTATGGAAAATGGTCCTGTAAAAATAGGCCTCCTTAGTTGCAGGAGTGTTGTACGGAAAACGTTCCTCTGCCGCTTCAAGCTCCGCATCGGTTACCTGCTCGGAACAGTATTCAATCAGCGTATCAATCCAACTATAGCCCACTCCATCACTGAATTGCTCTTTCTGTCTCCACAATACCTCGTTTGGCAAATAAGGCGTCTTAGGTGTATCAAATGCTTTTCTGAGAATATATTTCTCTACGCCATCGTAAGTCTTAGGCTGTTTTTCTTCGGGTTTAATTTTTATCGCTAATTCAAGGAATGCCTTATCTAAGAAAGGAACACGAGCCTCTAGGCCATATGCCATAGTCGACTTATCCGCCCTCAGCAAATCAGCTGTAAACAGCTTCTGTACCCTTTCAATGGTTTCCTTCTGGAAATCGGCAGCTGATGGCGCATTTCTGAAATAAAGGTAACCTCCAAAAATCTCATCCGCTCCTTCTCCCGAAAGCACAACCTTAATTCCTTTATCGGTTATTGCCTTACTTAAAAAATACATGGGTGTACTCGCCCTGATTGAAGTCACATCGTATGTTTCAAGATGCCATATCAGCTTATCGAGTATTTCAATACCCTGCTCTATAGTAAAATGCACCTCGTGGTGTTCTGTACCTAAAAACTCAGCCACAAGACGTGCAGCAACAGCATCGGGAGCATCAGAACTAAGTCCGATTGAAAACGAATGCAGCTTTTGTCCCGAATCTTTCATTAAACGTGCAGCTATAGAAGATGTTAGCGACGAATCCAGTCCTCCGGATAATAATACCCCAATTGGCACATCGCTCATCAACCTTTTCTCTACGGCCTGAGTCAGTGTTTTCCTTATAGCAAAATAATCAACCTCATCAGTAGCCTTTGCAGCATCTTCCCATTCCGGCCTATAATATTTTACAAATCCGGTTTTGGCAGTATAATAATGTCCCGGCGGGAAAGTTGAAAAGTTTTTACACTGGTCCGCAATAGCTTTCATTTCGGAAGAAAAATACATTCTTCCCCTTTCATCAAGACCATAATACAGTGGCTTTACACCAAGTGGATCACGCCCCGCTATATAATCGTCTCCATTAATAACAACGAAAGCAAAAATGCCATCAAGCATATCGCAAAATTCATAACCATATTCCTCGTAGAGGTGTACTATGACTTCCGAATCTGAGGTAGTCCTGAATTCATGATGGCTTAATACAGTATCGCGCAGCTTCTGATGGTTATATATCTCACCATTGTGCACCATCCAGGCTTTTGATGTTCCCTGTATAGGTTGCTTACCTGTAGCAAGATCGATAATGGATAAACGCTCATGACTTAGTACATGGCCATTTTCTGTTACATGAAGATCACTCTCATCCGGACCGCGATGCGACATTCTCTTTGAAAGCTGTTTCACTAATTGCTCGTCTTTTCCTTTACCGATAATTGCTAAAATTCCACACATAAGCTCTACTGTTTTATAATTTTTACTGAAAGCCCTGTTTTAGTTCTTACCAGCAAGACAAAATTGAACTTTTAGTTTAAATTATAAAACACAAAACACAATACAACTTACATATTTAAACTTAAAACATATTTAATACATAAATATATTAGCAAGTAAAGAGTTTTGTTCAGAAAGAAGTTACAAATCATAAAAAAACCGATGCTTTGACATCGGTTTTTTTACTATTGAATTTCTTCTATCAAATATTTTGTTCCGCTTATCTCAAATTCAAATCCTTTTTCCATCCCTATAAGTTTTGCACCTAATGGAGATTGAGGAGATAACGCAATTATATTAACACCCTCAATAGTAATCTTTGGTAATGCCGCACTAACAAAGAGATACATTGCATTAGCTTTTACAAGACTGCCAACTGCTACTTTCGTAGTTTTGGCATCAGGATTTATCTTATCCAGTATTCCTTTCTGAGCAATGAATTCACCCAGCTTGTGATTAAGCTTTTCCTGTTCCAGATGCATCATAGATAAAGCTGTTTCATGCTTATCCCCCGCCGAACCTTTTGCATCATTAGCGGCATCAGAAGTAAGTTCGGCTATCATATCACGAAAAGCATCAATACGGTCTTCCGTTTGTTGTTTATAGTAGTTAAGTACTTTATGTTTAAGAGTTGTCAATTTGATTAAGGATTAAATGAATGAAAGATTTAAAAATTGAGAACACCCAATCTTTAAATCTTTCAATTTTAAGTTTTTATATGATTTTTAGAAGTCAAATTTATAAGATGCCCCTCCAAGAACCTGGAATCCCTGTACCGGATAGTTTACCCATCTTTGGTAATCCTGATTAGCAATGTTATTAAGCTTTATAAAACCTGTAAGGCGTTCACTGTATTTGTACCCCACATGCGCGTTAAGGTCAAAATAGCTTTTCAGTGTTACCACTTCTGTATCATAATCCATTCCCGTATCAGCGAAAGTATTGCCCGGCAATACAAGATCTTTCCTGTCTCCTACAAAAAACAGATTAAGCCCTGCATACCATTTCGCTGTGATATCAACATCAAGGGTTGAACCCACTTTAATTTGTGGAAGGTTCCAGGCTTCAGCCTGTGTATCCATAGAGTAGCTACTAAACGTACCATTAATTCCAAAGTTTACACTTTTAGAGAAATCAGCTTTAAGCTCTCCAAAAAAGCTAATCGTTTGTACCTGGTCATATACTACACTGAATGAGTTCCCGTATTGAAATCCCTGAAGATCAGCTCCCGGACCCGGAAGCACACCCGGGTTGAAATTTAAAAACAATGATTTATCATCTTCATTCATATAAGAACCACGTATGTTATATGAAACCGCATTCGCCAGCTTACCTTTCAATCCAACATAGATATCATATTGCTGGTTTGTTGGCGTAACTATCTGCATTGGTGAGATAAACGGATTCAGGCTCACAAAATCGGCATAAGAATTTTGTTTAAGAGCTCCTTCAGCACCGGCATATGCTACCATAAGATCTCCTACAACTTTATATGATACTTTTGCCTGCGGATAGATATAGAACTTATTTTCTTTATCATCGGCAATCTTACCCATACTATAGAATATTCCGGCACCCAACTGAGCTGAAAAATCATCTTTTTGATATATGATACTTGGCTGTATACCTAAATTAAAATGTGAGTAATCAATTGGGAATTCCGTATCATCAGCAAGCGTACCTCCTACATAGTCGGCAACGAAATCAACTTTAATCTTTTCATCCATCACATCAATATCGAGTGAAGGCTTAACAAAGAAACGATTCTCAGCCGATCCATATGCATCCCAAAAACGCTTGTATTGCATTGATGCATCCCTGAAGAAACTATCTTCAGCAGCTATCCTTCCACCTATATAAAACGAATTATAGGTTTGCTTTGGGTCAATCCCGTTGATATTTAAATCCAAATCATTAAAATTGACATAGTCAGTAGGCAATCCATACCAGTTATACACCTGGTTCTGAAAACCTAAGTCGGTATTCCAGCTAAAATCCTTCTGACGGTTACCATACGTCAGATCCAGTGATGTATTATAATATTTATCATCAACCTTTACCTCTTCTATACCGCCCTGTGAAGACAAATGGCGAAGCATCCCTCCCACATACTCATTACGATTTAGATTTTCAGTAACAAAAAGTTCAGCGTTAATAGTTCCGTAATTACCTACACCTAATGTAGCATAGTTACTGTAGAGTTTCTCTTTCTGAGGCCTGTCTACACCTGCCGCCTTACCTTTAGATGGCGTGAACGTAGAAGCTACCGGAAATGAAAATATATTATACTCAATAGTTTCTTTTTGAGTATTATCCTCATCTTCAATTATAGGTGTTTCCTTTACTTTAAAAGCATCTGATATGGTTGGTGTATATGGCTTAACCACATTCACCACCTCTGTACCTATATTTTCGTCTTTCTTTTGTGCGTATGCCCCGGTTACCGAGACAAATGCTGCTATTATGGCTATATATTGAAATCTGATCTTCATGGCTATAAATTAATTTTGGATAGATGAATTACGTTTAGCTTCTTCGGCTTTAATGACATCAAGTTCTTTTTGCGCTTCTGCCACCACATCGGCATAGGAAGCAAAATTCTTGATAACGCTTTCCAGTATGTATGTTGCCTGGAAGCTATCCTTAAGTCCGTAGAAGTTTTTAGCCATTACAACAAGGCCTTTGGCACCAAAATATTTGTAGCCTGAATAATCTTTAGAAAGCTTTTGCACGGCAGTGTTTGAAGCTTCATATTTTCCGTCTTTGTTTTTAAAGTAAGAATCGTAGTATAATGCTTCGGCAGCAAGCTCTCCTTTAGCTATTGTTTGCAGCTTAGCATAAGCTTCTCTTGCTTTCGGCTCGTTATTAGTTTTTATAGCCGAACGTGCCACTATGATCTGAGCATCGCTCTTAACCCGGTCTTCAGTTTTGTTATTAGCCAATACTTTATCGGCATATACAACTGCATTAGCATAATCCTGCTGATCATAACAACACTTCATCAGATTAGACTGGGCAAAGGTTACGTTCTGAGGAAAATCTGCCTCCGTTTCAAGTCGCTTAAGTACAGGAACCGCTTTAGCACAATCATTCTTCTTCAGATGAATCTGCGACAACCTTGCCAGTGCCTGTTCTGTAAATTCGCTTCTTGACTTAGAGATTACAAATTCATAGTGCGGAATTGAATTCGTTTCAAGACCATCAGCATAATAGGATTGTGCCAAATAGAAGTTAGCTTTAAGGGCAGAAATTCCGTTAGGGAACTTAGCGACATAGCTACTCAGGGTAGAGATCGCTTGTTTAGTATTATTTTGCAAATATTGTTTCTCAGCCGCTTCAAAAGCAGTATTATCCAAATCGGCATCACTCACATCAACAAAGCCAAGCGTTTTAACCCAGGCAGCATATTCGTCAGTACGGCCATTGTCTACATAAATGTTACGCGCTGTTGATACCGCCTCCATAGCCTCAGGCGTATTTGGAAACTCGGCAACTACTTTTTTGAATTTAACCAATGCCTGTTCATCTTTCTCTGCATTATAATAAATAAGCGCCTGACGCATAATCGCTTTCGCAGTATAAGAGCTACCTTTGTATTCGTTTATAAGCCTGTCATAAGCTGCAATTGCTTTTTCGGTCTGTTTTTCTGTAACATAAGTATTTCCTATTTCATACAATGCATCATCTGCATATTTTGATTTAGGGTATGTCGACACGAATTTAGTCAGGTCTTCAATTTTCTTCTCATTCCTTGCTACGAATCCATAACTTATTCCCTTCTGGAAGAAAGCATAATCAGCATCAATACCCTTCATCTCGATGGCTTTGTTATAAGCCTCCATTGCCGGCCAGTATTTAGCCGTTACGAAGTTACTGTCACCTAAACGCAGATACGCATCATTAAGTCTTACAGCATCACCTTTGGCTGCAGCAGAAGAAACATACTCCTGAAAATACTTAGCAGCATTCTCATACTCTTTCAGTTTGAAATAGGTATAAGCAAGGTTGTAACTATAGTTTTTATACTCCGGCGTATTTTTAGCCTTGACACTTCCACCAAATTGCTTGTAGCTTATCAATGCTTCATTAAAACCATCAAGAACATACTCTGTTTCAGCTTTCCAGTAGGTTGCACGGGCAGTAATCTTAGCGTCACGCGGCTCGGCTATCGATTTTTTAAACATTGCCATTGCCTCCTGGTAATTACCATCAGTAAACAGCTCAAGTCCACGATAGAAAGTCACTTTCTGATAAGCGGGCTTGTTAACTGCCGATTTATCCTTTTCAAGTAAAGCAAGTGCCTCCTTGTAGTTTTTAGACGTAATATACGAGTTGATAAGCAGCGTCTGCACCTCCTGTTTAAATGGTGTGGCCGGATATTTTTGCAGGAATGAGCCCAATACTTCAGGTACGCTCTGGTAAGGGTTACCAATCTCATAGCTTAACTTAGCATAATTAAGATATGCATCCTCCTGAATCTTCACGTCATACTCCATTTCAGAAGCATTTTTAAAAGCATTCAGAGCCTGTTGTTTCTTTCCTGTTTTCAGGTAGCTCTCTCCTAAGTGATAATATGCATTTTGGGCCACAAAGTCATTACCTTCAATTATCTTATTGAACTGGGTAATGGCATTTTCATAATCACCTTGTTTATAATAAGCATATCCTAACTGGTAGAAATCGGTATTATTCCACTTGCCTTTTTTGCCGTGGTATTCTTTAAGGTAAGGTATCGCCTTGTCATATTTACCAAGGTTAAAATAACTCTCCCCTATTATCTTGTTAAGTTCAGACTTTTCATTGGCATCCGACTTTGGTAACTGTGGCACACCTAAATCAATCGCTTTTTGGAAGTTACCCAGCTTAAAGTTCATATCCGCCTGGAAATAGGACATCTTTTCTTTGTACTTGTCCTTATCCTCTACCTGCTCAAAAAGCTGATTCGCTTTTTTGTAGTCATCACTTTCGTATGACATAAAACCAAGGTAATACTTAGCCTGAGAACCGTATTCTTTAGAGTTAATAACCTTATTCAGGTATTTATCAGCCTGTTTCTTATCTCCGGCACTAAAATAACTGTAACCTTTTTGGAAGTTATACCTGTCCCTGTCCGTAACACTCATGTTGCTTTCATCCACCTTGTCATACCATTCCAGTGCCTGAGGGTATTTACCCTGGCTGAAATAGTAACCGGCAACCTCAACGTAAGCCTGATTTTGCTTTGTGCTTGTTGGATAATCTTCTACAAAGTTTTCCATTAGCTCATCGGCATTCATCTGATCAAGCCTGATAGCGCAATTAGCAATATAATAAGCACAGTCGGCTTGTACCTCCATTTCCCTGTTCTCAGTTTTTGTTTTTTCGAAAAGAATCTGAGCCGCCTGATACTGCTTGTCATTATAAAGTGTTACAGCCCTGTCAAAATCCCTGAGTTCGTTAGTATAAATTGATGATTGCTGTGCCGAAAGGCTTAAACCCCAAAAGGGTAAAGTATATAGGAATAGCCTGTTTGGTTTATGCATGTGTGTTATGTTTTTTAGGTAAGCCAAATATATCAATTCTTATTTATTTTAACGGATGATATTTTAGTTTTAGTATACAGTCATACTCCTTAAAAAAGACCTCAACAGCATTAAACCTGCTTATTATGAGTATGAATAGCCTGTAATTTTAACCCAACTTTAACCCTTTTTGGCCTCACCCCTAACCCCTCTCCAAGAGAGAGGGAAACTCATTCCGTAAAAGTCAGTGAAAAACTGTATCCACTATCTTTCCTTCTGAAATAAAATTTTGAATAGCCACGTTATCTTATTACTTTTACCAAAACAAACATCAATAACTATGTCTCAGCCCGTATTGTCTTTACAGGACGTTACCATTTACCAAGATAACAATGCCGTTTTAACAGATATAAACCTTGAAGTAAACCATGGCGAATTTCTGTATATAATAGGCAAAACAGGATCAGGAAAAAGTAGCCTTATGAAAACGCTATATGCCGATCTTAAGCTAAAAGATGGTGAAGGATCTTTTGTAGATTATGATTTGAAGACACTTCGCGAAAGGGATATTCCTTACCTGAGAAGGAAGATTGGTGTGGTTTTTCAGGATTTTAAACTGCTACCGGATAGAACTGTTTATGAAAACCTTTTATTCGTGCTGAAAGCAACAGGCTGGAGCGAAAAACAGGAAATGGATGTAAAAATCAACGAGGTTCTTGATAAAGTAGGATTAAAAGCTGCAGCTCACAAAATGCCGCACCAAATATCAGGAGGTGAACAGCAAAGGATCGCTGTAGCACGTGCGCTCTTAAATGACCCTGAAGTTATTCTTGCCGATGAGCCTACCGGAAATCTTGACCCTCAAACCAGTGTGGAAGTAATGCAACTGCTTCGTGAGATCAACCAGAATGGTAAAACTATCATTATGGCTACGCATGATTATGCACTATTGATGAAGTTTCCAAGCAAAACCCTTAAATGCGAAGGCGGAACTTTATTTGAAGTGGTACAAAGGACGGTTTAATTTAGATATATAAAAAGGCACCCAAATAGTGTCTAAACTTTTGGGTGCACTCTACAATGGGAGCCTTTTATTTTTTAATATAAAGAAACTATTCTTTAATCAGTTTTTTCATTTCCATTTCACCATCTTCGGTTGTAACCGTTATAACATAAAGGCCTTTACTATAGCTACTGATATTAAGCTCGTAAGAGTTTGCTTTTATATCTCTCTGAAATAAAGTCAGTCCATTCGTCGATGTAACGCTTATGTTTTGAATAACCTTACCTGAAGTTACTGTTACATTCTCTGTAGCAGGGTTAGGATACAAGGCAAATAGATAGTTATCAGGCTCCATATCTGTTGAAGATACCTCAAAACTCTCTTCTTCTCCGGAAGAAGATCTTAGACCAACAAATTCATTAGAACAGCCTTCAATATACGCTCTGAATACTGAACCATTAGCACTTGAAAAACCATGCTTTAAAACAACATCATAATCTGCATGATAAATACCAATGGCTCCATTGTTTATTTTATTTGAAGCTGTGATGGTATTTGATGCCTGGCGATTATCCTGAGCAGGTGCGAGAACATCAAACACAGTAGATGTTAGTATCAAATCTGAAGGACAGGTTTCCTGCCAATGTACCCATTGGGGCAAACCAAAATTATTTGTAGCACTTAAGCCAATATTAACAGAGTCCAGCTGAAAATCAGGAGAACTATAATTATCGGGTGTATTTATTACTGACATTGTGTTACCTCCAAATTTTGTCATATATATTTTTCCATTTCTAGCGCGTTGCAAGGCACCTGTCATATTAGGCCCACTAATTGATTGTATAGAATAATAATTTGAATTTATATTCATAGCCAACAATTCGCAAGTCGAAGTCTGGTTTGGAAAGGGACTTGTGAAATAAATATTTTGACTATTGGGAGAGAATTCCAGTCCATAAACACGTCTATTATCTATCTTTTGTAAAGGATTTAAAGAAACTTCTCCTGTTGAATTATTAAAAGTACCTGTAACTAAAGCTCCATAAGCATATGTATCAGTATCACTTGAGCGAACCTTGCTTTCATAACCTATAACTATACGTTGATTATTAGGACTTATTTTCACATTACCAATTCCAGGTGAACCGAAACCATTTCCTCTATCAACTAAATCAACGGGTGCAACGGTATAGCTATCAGGCATTGCTCCAACACCGATACCGAATTCGGAAACTTTATAAGAATATACATATCCCTCTATTTGCGTTACTACCCAATAATCTTTTCCATTTTTATGAGTTGTTGAAGTCAGTTTCTCAGATTTATTTCCGTAAGTATTATCGATATACACACCATTATGGTTTTTCATTTTGTTATTTAACGAAACAACCTGTCCTAGTCCATTAGTCATATCTACTATGGAATAATAAAGCCCTTTTTCATTACCAGAATCTCCGTCAATAGTGAATATATAATATTTTTTTTCATAACCCGGCATAGGAACAATAATTGCTCCTTGAGAATTTGATGAATACCCATTTAATGTATTGATACCATTTGGCATTTTTTGGTGATTTTTATTCCAAACCGACATTCCGTCTGTATAAAACAATAAATTCCCGTTTTCATCTGACACAGAGGCTCCCCCTTCATTTATATTCATCGCACTACCAGTGAGATATGAAGGAGATGTTGTTGAAAAATTTACCCAAGCATTTGCACCAAAAAGCCAATTAGCATTTTGCAAATCCTGCCCAAAGCCACTAAAGCCTATGAGCAGAAACACCATATATAAATATACGTTTTTCATAATTTTTAAAATTTAGATTAAACATATAATTATTGTTTAGCGGCTAAAGCTTTTACTGCGGCTTTTAGTTCATCAATTTCTTTTTGCTGCTGCTCTAATTGTGATTTCTGAGCTTCGATCTGTTTGTTTTGCTGGATAGCATACAATGTAAGCTCCTCTATTTTTTCCTGTTGTATGTTAGCCATCTGCCCAAGTTCTATACCATTTTCTTTCACTTCTTTTGCAGATGGAACATTTGGCAGATGGCCATTATCTGCAATATATTTTTCAACATCCTTCAGCGCAGGTAGTTTGTAACTATCAGCAAAAACATAATCTGCCCAACCGTTCGCAAGATGAACCCTTACTTCTTCTGTAAGAATACCTCCCTTTACAAATAGTTTATATGTTCCAACAGGTATAGTCCCAGCATTCGCAGGAAAACTATTCATTCCTCCTATGCCCACTTTACCAGTAGAAAAATCTCCGTAAATAAGTGGGGCAGCTGTAGATGAATTAGCCAGATAAAGTTTATTACTACCTAATTCATCCTTTCCTGCTTCATAGCCTATAAATATATTTCCAGACCCAACATTACTAAACCCAGCACGGTCTCCTAGCATAACGTTCATACTACCGGTAGTATTAGTAAATCCAGAATTTAAGCCCATATATATGTTTCCTGCTCCTTGTACGTTAGAATATCCGGCATTTCTACCTACAAATGTATTCTCTGCACCTGTGTCATTCATATACCCCGAGTGAGAGCCTAAAAAAACATTCATATTTCCTGTTGTATTATTTCTACCGCTGCTGTAGCCATAAAATGTATTATAATCTGATGAATTTTTATATCCTGAATAAAAACCTACAAATGTATTGGCGCCATTGGAAGTATTTAAATAACCCGCATTATAGCCTACAAAGACATTATTATTTCCACCTGTATTAGAGTATCCTGAATTTACGCCAAAAAAAACATTATTTAATCCTGTATTATTGTAACCCGACTGATAACCATAAAAACTATTATAGCTACCTGTACTTAAATATCCCGATCTGTACCCTGAAAAAGTATTCTGATATCCATTAATATTAGTATAGCCTGATTGATAACCATAAAAACTATTTGAATTTGTTTTACAATTATATCCCGCCTGATACCCTGTAAACGTACAGTTGCTGCTACTAATATTACTAAAACCAGCTTGGTATCCTAAAAACACATTATATTCTCCATTTGTATTACTATATCCTGACTGTGCTCCTAAGAACATGTTTTTGTCAGCATTGTAGTTATTAAGACCAGACTGGAAACCTAAAAAAGTATTATTAGAACCGTTATAATTCGCTTTACCAGCCTGAAATCCAACAAACGAATTATTTGATGGAATCCCAATCACTGCGCCTGCAGGATTGGGAGTTTCAGAACTAGACATACCTGCCTGATATCCAACATGAACATTAGGACCTTCCATTTGACCTGTTTCCAAACCAACAGTAGTTTTAAAATTTGTTGTAGTGCCAGTTGGTGTTTGTGCATTGATTTGGGAGACAGCAAATAACAGCATCCCGGAAATAAAAAATTTTGCTTTCATAATTAATTAATTGATTTAAAATTGAAATAAAAATAGAAATCTATTTAACATTTTTTAACAATTAATTAATAATATTTTGTTAAAGTTTAAGTCAGAAAATAAATACAAATAATTAGATTCTTACTAATCATCTACAAACTAATTAACACATCTAACAAATGAATAAAATGAGTTTAATTACTTTCAATATCATTACCTTTGTATAAACCTTTTTTATGCTTTCTATTCTCATCCCAACATACAATTACAATGTTAATGCGCTTGTAAAGGATTTGCATGATATGGCTGTACTTGAAAACATAGCCTTTGAGATAATTGTTCTGGATGATGCCTCTGCAAATGTTTTTTCTTCTGAAACCACATTAGAAAATGTAACCTACCTCAGGAATGAGAAAAACCTCGGGCGCACTCTTACCCGAAAAAAACTTGCAGAGACAGCCGTATATGAAAACATCTTATTTCTGGATGCCGATGTAATACCTGTAAGTAATGATTTTATCGCTAAGCACGTTTTAGAAATGAAAAAAGATTTTCAGGTTGTTCTGGGAGGGTATGCCTACGAAAAAACTAAACCTGAAAGAAAAAACATCTTACGCTACAAATATGGGAAAGAAAGGGAAGAAAGGTCTGCTTCCATTCGCAATCTTAATCCTTATGGTTTTATATTTTCCGGAAACATACTTATTAAAAAACGTATTTTCCTGGAAAACAACTATTCCGACGCTCTAAATTTGTATGGCATGGATATATTCTTTGCCTATAAATTGTACACCAACAATGTAAAGGTTAATCATATTGAT
This sequence comes from Flavobacterium suzhouense, assembly GCF_042684765.1. NCBI lineage: Bacteria > Pseudomonadati > Bacteroidota > Flavobacteriia > Flavobacteriales > Flavobacteriaceae > Flavobacterium > Flavobacterium suzhouense. Next base: position 27,118 of record NZ_JBHUMD010000006.1, read on the forward strand.
AACCCTATCTACCACTTAGGGCTTGAAGCCAATGAAGTTTTCTTTAAAAAGTGTCTTGAATCTGTTATAAGCAGAAAACAATTTCTTGAGAATGAAGAGGGAATAGAAAAGGTTAATGGTTTACTGAGGCATTACAAAAAACTAAAAAAATACAGGCTAACAGGTTTAGTGAGCATAGGCTTTAAAATAACAGGACCTTTTCTGAAAAAAATGATCTTTAAAAAAGACCCTAGTCTTTTTTGCCTTGATATCTACCGGCTTGGTTATATTTGTGCTATCAAATAATCGCTATGCCATTTTTCTCTGTAGTCATACCTCTTTACAACAAGCAAAATTATATCACTGCTACACTGCAAAGTGTACTATCGCAAACTTTTACCGATTTTGAAGTTGTAATAATCAATGATGTTTCTACTGATGAAAGCCTTAAAGTTGCAACAACTGTTAAGGACAGCAGAATCCGTATTATAAACCATGAAAAGAATAGTGGCCTTTCTGCCTCACGTAATACCGGCATTAAAAATGCACATGCCGAATATGTTGCCTTTCTTGATGCCGACGATATATGGAAACCCGATTTTTTAAAAGAAATACACAATCTGATAGTAAATTATCCTGAAGCAGATTTATTTGCTACAAAATATGAAGAAATCTACCCTTCTAATATTGCCGTTATTCCATCCTTTTCAATCGGGTCCGGCATAATAGATAATTTTTTTCTTCGCAATTTAAATAAGACTATTTATTGCCCTTCAGGTTTATGCGTCAAAAAAAGTACTTTTGACACAATAGGCTTATATGATGAAAAAATTAGCATGGGGGAAGATGTAGATTTCAACATCAGAGCCCATCTGAAGTATCGTATGGCATATTGCAATAAACCATTGATAGAATATACCATGTATTCAGAAAATCAAATCATGCACTCATCCCTTTCCGGAAAAACCATAGTAGATCATGATTATTACGAAAAAGCTAATCCCGGAAACAAAGAACTAAAACAATACCTCGATTTCCATAGATATACTATGGCCAAAAGGTATAAACTTGCCGGCGACATGGCCAACTATAAAAAAATGGTTAAAGCCATTCATCTGGATAATCTTAATTACAAGCAACAGATTTTATTATATGCACCTGTATTTGCTCTCAAACTAATAAAAATGATAAAATCGAAATTAATAAAGAAAGGTATAAATCCTACTACTTATTAGATTTCACATAAGATAAAAATTCACGGTAATTCCTTATATAGTCATCTTCATCATAAACGCCGGATGCAATTACCATACATACTGCTCCTGATGAAAAATTATTTAATTCTCTCCAGATATTATTATTAATAAGGAGTCCCTTATCCGGCTTATTTAAAGTTATAGTAGTTTCTTCCTTGCCGTCTTTAAGAGTTACATCAAAACTACCCGACAATGGGACTAATAACTGCTGCAGATTTTTATGGGCGTGACCACCCCTTTTTGCAGAACTTGGCACATCATATAAATAATACACTCGTTTGATATCAAAAGGTATAACATCTTTTTCTATAACGCCAATATTACCTTGTGCATTTACTATTTTAGGTATCTCAACCAGTTGTATTTCCATGGAGTTTATTTCTCTTCAATTTTAAGGAATTCAAGCCAATTATGTCCTATACTTTCAATAGAAAATTTATAAATACTGGCTAATGCATTTTTTCTACATGAAATGTACAATTCTTCATCTTCCACCATAGTATTCATCCCTTTACGTAATTCATCAAAATCCTGATTTTTGATTAAAAGCCCATTAACTCTATGCTGTATAATTTCGGAAGGTCCAGTCACACAATCAAAAGAAATTACCGGTGTACCACAGGCAAGTGATTCAATAAGCACCATAGGCAATCCTTCATTCCTACTACTTAGTATAAAAAAAAGCGCGTGCTTCATAAACACAAAAGGATTTGACTTAAATCCGGGAAAAATAATCATATCATCCAGCTTCATTTCATTTACCTGCTCAACATAACTACTTTTTAATTTCCCTTCACCTAAAATAACCAGTTTTATTCCTTTAGCCGGCAGATCAGAAAGAGCATAAGTATTTATAAGCTTATCAAATTGTTTAGTAGGGTTAATCATGCCTCCTGCAGCCAGAACATACTTATATTCAGGTGCGCTATCATCATCCATCTTTAATCTTATCCGATCAATTATTACCGGATTATAAATACATTCCAGATTATCCGATAATCCAAGACCAGCCACTTTTTGCTTGATCTTGTCAGATACCGTTACTATACCATAAGCCTTTCTAAAAAGCAGTTTCGCAAAGATATTGTTTTCAGGGATGTAATATTTTAAAATTGAACTATGAACTGTGAATATAATCTTCTTGTTATCATAAATCAGTTCATTAGTAATCAATTCCTGAAGATAATGATTCTTAAATCTGAAGTCAATCACATAATCAAAATCATGTTTTGCTAAATAATTTTTAAGCCTTAAAAGACGGTCTATTTTATTAATTACACCTCTCTTTTTATATAAACCCAGATTCAGCAACTCGCCGGAGTATGAATATGTAATTTTATCCTGAACAATAACAACATGAATTTCAATACCTTTAGAAAAGAAGTAATTTGAAAGATCGGCCATAACACGTTCTGCACCTCCAACTGATAATGAATCTCCTACAAGGCAGATTTTTTTTTTCGACATTTGCTGCATGAACTATATTTGTTACTTTCGTCAAATATAAATAATTCTTATGAAAATATTGCTTTTAGGGGAATACAGCAGGTTCCATAATTCCCTCAAAGAGGGATTAGTCAAATTGGGCCATGAAGTTACTTTAGTAAGCGACAATGACTTCAAAAATTATCCTGCCGATATTTTCCTTTATTCAACTATTTTCAAAGACAATTATATTCTGAATAAAATCCGTCAGGGTATTTTCAGTATTTCAAAACTGGACATTGCTCACCTGGAAATAGCATTCCGTTTTTATCGGAAACGAAAGCAATTTAAAGGTTTTGATGTTGTACAGCTTATAAACGAATATCCCCTGCCCAGCACATTGTATCTTGAAGCTAAGATTCTGAAATACATTTTCAAAAATAATAAAAAGACGTTTCTGTCATCCTCGGGAGATGATTATATCTGTGTAAACTATATGCTTGAAGGGAAGTTCAGGTATTCGGTACTAACTCCATGTGAGACCTACCCGGATGCCAGGCACTGTCAATACACTTTATTTTATGCAACAAAATCATTTAAAAAACTACATGACTTTGTCTTTCAGAATATTCAGGCCGTAATAGCCGGTGATATGGACTATTCAATACCTTTAGAGGGCCATCCTAAATTTGCAGGACTTATTCCCTATCCGATAAACACCGAAAAACTTCAGGTAATTGATGTGCCTTCACCCGTAACATCGAAAATTGTAATTTTTCATGGAATCAACAATGTAAACTACTACAAAAAAGGCAATTATCTTTTTGAAAAAGCACTGGAGGTCATTTCAGAAAAGTACAAAGACAGAGTAGAAATAATCACGACCCGATCTGTACCTTATAGCACATATGTAACATTATACAATAAGTGCCATATCCTGCTCGATCAGGCGTTTTCATACGATCAGGGATATAATGCACTCGAAGCCATGGCACAGGGTAAAGTAGTATTTACCGGTGCTGAAAAAGAATTCATGCAACATTATAACCTAACCGAAAGGGTAGCTATTAATGCATTGCCTGACGTAAATGCTCTTGTAAATGATCTATCCTATCTTATTGAAAACCCTGAGGAGATTATTGCCATAGGCAAACGGGCAAGAGCTTTTATTGAAAAGGAACACGAGCACATTAAGGTAGCTCAAAAGTATTTAGAGCAATGGAATTCATGATTTTTAAATCAATTCCTTCCTGAAGTATACCGCTAATACAATCCAATAGATAAAGTATGTAAATGCATGCCCCATCACGGCTCCTTTTGCTCCATACACTGCCATTAAAAAAATACTAGATGATAGTAAGATTACTGAAGAAACAACTTCTGTTATTACAAATGCTTTCGTAAGCTTTTTAGCAAAGAACTGATATCCTAATATTAATGAACCCACTTTAAAAAAATCACCCAGGAGTTGCCAGAAGAACAGTTCTGTCATGGGTAGAAATTCTTCCTTAAAAATAAAGAGCACAACAAATTCCCTTAAAAAATAGAGTACCGATAAACCGATAGCAAACAATGGCAGTATGCTTTTGTAGTAACTGCTAAAAACCTGTTTAGTTTCACTAATATCGGTAGCAACAGATAATTTCGGCAAGAAATAAACTGTTAGCATGGTATTGGCAAACATCATGTAAAAACCAGACAATCTGTTCATTGCCGACCACTGCCCTGCAGTTTCAAAACTAAAATTATCAATAAGTTTGTTGTTGATAGAGATAATAACTATCGGTAACAAAATTGCCGAAAACAAACTCATAAAACTATACGACAACAAACCTTTTAAAATTGTCCTATCAAAATATTTGAAGCTTAAAAAAGGAAATCCGTTAAAACGCTGCCATATAGTATAAAATGTAAAAATAAAATAAACCGCCTGAAACAGGATAAGTCCTAACAATGCGCCATCTGTCTGAAACTTCCACATCAAAAAGATAGAAAGTATTACGCCAATTATGTTACCACTGATATTTAGACGTATAACTTTCTTATAATCGCCAAAACCATTTAATATGGCTAGAAATATGAGGCTTCCTGCATACCAGGGTAAAGAGAAGGCCAACACCTTAAATACCCACGCATATTGATCCGAATTTCTAAAAATCCACTCGCTGCAATAACCCGAAAATACAAGTAAAAGAGCTGTAAAAAGCAAAACTATTCCAAAAATGCTCAGAAAAACAGTGGATAGTACCGAATAAAGTTTCTTTTCATCTTTTTCATTTTCGGCAACATATTTAATAATACCATTTTGCATTCCCAACGTGGCAAATGACTCTACTGGAGTCAAGAACTTACGCATATTCTCAACTACAGCAAGCCCGGCAGCACCCACATAGGCCGCAATTGCTTTTGCGACAAATAAACCTCCAAGAATGCGCACTACAACGCTAACTGCATTTAGCGATGAGACTTTTACAATGGGCTTTTTTAATATTTCAGAAAGATTTTTCAAATAATAGCTATTACATAAGAGCTGAATCCAGTAAACTGAAGTTAGCAGTTTCTACCTCATAAAAATCCTGAACAGTTGTACGCGCCCCAAATCCTTCTTTCCAGAACATTAGTCCGCTATTAAGTTTTCTCCCCTGCTCCTCATTCGATATACCAAAATCAAAAAAACGCTTTTCAGCAAAAACATCATTAATAAGGTGATCATATAAAAAGTCAAGAGCCCCGGAGTCGTTATACTCACTAATGCCCGAAATATACTGCATGTGCGCAACTGTATCGGTTACAAAAACAGTAGTTCCTGCCACAACCTCATCATTGTGATATACATTAAATTGTTTGATATTATGAGGAAACTTTTGCTGAAGCAGCTTTATTTCCTTTGCAGTATGAACCGGTTCAGCATCATGTTTCTTTTTTAGATTAGGAATAAGTACTTTATCCCAAAAACTTTCGAAATCAGTTTCTTCTTTAATACTATATCCGTTCTTCTTACCCTTATTAACCGTACGCTTCCTTAACTTGGAAAACGGCAACCTTTGTTGCATATCAATTACAGCAAGGCTATCCCTACGTATAAGACTGGCTTTTGCCAGAAAAAGGACATAACTTAATTCGTCAGAAGGATATTTATGATAGATAGAAGGCGTTAACTTAATAAGAAGCTTCTCAAAGCCGTTCTGGTTTAAAAACTCAAGTATAGTCTTAAATGACATGATTACCTCAGAAAGTTTGAGTTTTTCAGAAAAGACTAATCCTCCATAGGTCAATCCGCCATGAGAATAAACAGTATTATTTTTTTTATTAGCTGGGAGCACTGCAATAAGTTCATTTTCATCAAAGACAAGCAGCGAAAAATCTTCAAACCTATCGCAATGATATTCCATAAAATCTCGATGGAATAGAAATGTTCCATTCTTTGACTTAGAAATAAAGTCATACCATAGATTTAAATAAAACTTTTCATATACCGTGACCTTATATTCAGCCATATAGTTCCTAATTTACAAAACAAAGATAATTAATTGATTACTTTACGTTATTTCAGTGTAAGGATATATTGATTTAATAGTTCAGAACATTTTTTTGCTCCCTGAACGTTGAGATGATCTACATCATAAAAATCATCATTATTAAACACTTTACTGCGAAAAAGATCAATATAATCTATATTATTTTCAAGGGCAATCATTTCACAGGTATTGACAATTTTTTGTCTTTTTTGAGGAATTACATTATCCGCATAGTAACTTGTAACAGGCATATTAACTAACAGAACCTTTATACCCTTCTTTTTACACTTTATTATAATATCATTAATCCTTGTCAGGTTTTTGTCAAAAGAAAGGGAACCGTCTTCATGTTGCTTCATTTTAACTACTGCAGCAGGAGGATTATTATACTCAGAAAGAACTCCATAATTAGCAGCAAACCCTAATGAATCAGTTTGTGCAATCGATCCTCGATTAAAAAAAGTTTTTATCGATACTTTATTGATAGTCGGCGGAGGCACTAAAGCTAAACTATATTTCTTTAAATCAAAACAAGAAATTTCAGGTATGTTTAATCCCATCTGAGCTTCATAAAAATATTTTCGCCATTGCATCTCCGGGTTGTTATCAGAGTGACTTAAGGTAGTATATTCGATAGCCAATATAACATATTTCAGTTTCTGAAAATGACCCAAATGTTTATCTAACAAGAGCTTATCAAAACATAATGTCTGGCTCACATTCGAAAGATTAAAAGTATTATATGTAAAAAAAACAGGATTTAACCCAAAAAAAGGATGTGAGTTTCCTAAAATCAAGACTTCACAATCATTATATCTTTTCATTACATTTTCATTTTTCATAGTATAGTTATTAGGAACTAGCCTGTATAAAGCTTCATTCATGCCCCACACAATACCTATAACTATTAAAAAAAAGCTACATTTTAGAAAAAACCTTTTCATTTTAAAATTTGAAATATATAAATGAATCTGACTCACCTGAAAAATAAAACACACATAACATCATAAATAAATAGATGCAATAACGAATCACCTTATATTTTATAAACGAAATATCAAGAATATGTTTTCTGTTTCTTTGAAGATATTCTATTCCTAAAAATAAAAACAGGCATAATAACATACCACGAGACATATCTGGCTTTACAAATAAAGATGTATTAAAAATACGTTTTAGGTAATGTATTGCATCACTAACCGATGAAGATTTAAAAAACACCCTTGCCAGTGTGAGATAAACAAACGTAAAACAGAATGCCATAAAACTTTTTATGTTTCCAAACAACATGGACCCATCCGTCTGTTTTTCTTTAGCAACCCATTTCTTGTAATAAATGTAACATATGTATAAAAATGCATGAGAAAAACCATAAATCACAAATGTCCACTTTGCTCCATGCCATATACCACTCACTACAAAAACGATTATGAGATTACGTATCTGTATAAAGTTGCCTTTTCTACTTCCTCCCAAAGGGAAATAAATATAATCTCTTAACCATGATGAAAAAGACATATGCCATCTCCTCCAAAACTCAGCTATGTTTTTAGCCAGATAAGGATACCTAAAGTTATCTTTTAATCTAATACCTAACAAAGCCGCACAACCAATTGCCATATGAGAATATCCTGAAAAATCACCATAAATCTGAAAGCTATATAATATCGTCGCTGCAAATAAAGAGCTTCCCGTTTGAATTTCATAAGAATCATATATTCGGGCTACAATGGGAGCACAATTGTCTGCTATTACCATTTTCTCAAACAACCCAAGCAATATCATTCTCATTCCATTAACCGCTAAAGGATAATCAAACAGCCTCTTTTTTTGTATTTGGGGCATAAGATGATTTTTACGCTCAATGGGGCCGGATATAAGTTGAGGAAAGAAAGCTACAAAAAGTAAAAAGGAATGTATATCATCTGACGCTTCAGTTTGACCACGATAGACATCAGTAATGTAACTTATGCACTGAAATGTGTAGAAACTAATCCCTACAGGTAAAAGAACCGTATAAAGGGAAAGCTCAAAATTGTAACCAAAAAAACTATATGTTCCTTTAAAGCTATCTATAAAAAAATTAAAATATTTAAACCAGCCTAATACCAATAAGTTTACTATTATTCCCGAAACAAGAACCAGTTTCTTTTTAGATGGAATTACATTTTTTATGCCTTTCCCCAAATAAAAGTTAAACAATGTAACCCCAAGAAGTAATAAAACAAACCTCCAATCCCAGCAGGCATAAAAAAAATAGCTTGCCGCTAAGAGAAATGAATTTTGAAGTTTTACTGTTTTACTGAATAATAACCAATAACCAATAAATAGTAAAGGGAAAAAAATCGCAAAGTCCAGAGAGTTAAATAGCATATTTAATAGCCAGAATATCTACTTTATTATAAGGGTTATCTTAATTATGAATTAGTATATGCTGTAAAAATAAACATTTATTTGGCAAATGCCTTTTCGACCTTTAGTAAACGTTAATTTTCAAAAATGTTGTTTTAGCTTAAAAAATTGAGAGTTAGCAAATAATTGTTATTTTTAAAAAAAATTAACGCTGTGAAAATAAGACTACTATTATTTTTTACATTTTTCGCTATAACTTCAGGATTCAGCCAGGTTGATATAACTCTTTATGAGCAATTCAACGGGAGGTATGACTTTACCTTTGTAGGAAACACACTTAACACTGCAGAGAATAATTTAACGGCAGTTGGAGACTGCTCAATAAATACATCCTCATCTGCGATTCTTAATCTGCAGCCGGATGACATAATTACGGCGGCTTATTTATACTGGGCCGGCTCAGGATCAGGTGATTTTGATATTAAATTAAACGGTACCGATTTTACCGCTGAACGCATATTTCCGCTGACGGCAATAACACTTGATGAGATACCACGACCCTATTTTGGTGCTTTTGCTGATGTAACAACCTTAGTTCAAACAACCGGAAACGGAACCTATACCTTATCTGAACTTGACCTTACACAGGTAGTAATCGACAATTTATATTGCGGAAATAAAACCAACTTTGGAGGCTGGGCCATTATTGTTGTTTACGAAAATGCTGTACTACCCTTAAACCAGCTTAATGTTTATGATGGGATGCAGTATGTCCCTAATTCCATTTCAATTACGCTTCCAAGCCTAAACGTAATTGATAATAACAATGCAAAAATAGGCTTTCTGGCATGGGAAGGTGATGCTAACCTTGCTATTAGCGAAACCCTTACTATTAACAATTCTGTTCTTAGTAATACTCTTAACCCTGCAACCAATGCCTTTAATAGCACTAACAGTGTTACTGGCTCATCTGACCTGTACAACATGGATCTTGATATTTATAACATTGAAGATTATATTGCTCCCGGAGATGAAACTGCTGAAATAGAATTATCATCAGGTCGTGACTTTGTAATGGTCAACGCTATTGTTACCAAACTAAACAGTGAATTACCTGACGCAACAGTGACCATAGATGATGAATTTAAAGACTGTGCTGCACAAACCTTACAGGTAACCTATACCGTTCATAACGATAACAGTACTGCTCCGCTGCCCGCCGGAACCATGGTAGCTGTTTACCTTAATGGCAACCTTATAACAACATTTGCTACTCAAAATGAATTACCTATTAACGGTAGCGAAAGCGGCACATTATTATTGCCACTTCCTACCGGCTTAACGGGCGAAGTTCAAATCATCTTTATTGTAGATGATAACGGAACCGGAGTGGGTAGTGTTACTGAAATAAACGAACAGAATAATTCGTACATACACACCACAACACTTTGGGCATTAGAACCCATAAATCCTGCAGATATAACCGTTTGCGAAACTGCCAGTAATACTAATGTGGGTATTTTTGATTTCTCGGGATACGAAGAGTCACTTAAAACAGACCCAGCGCAAACTGTTGCATTTTATCACACTCAAATTGGCGCTCAGTCTCAGGACACCAATGATGAGATAAACAATAGCGACAGCTATCTTTCTACTCAAAACCCTGAAACCATATATGTAAGGCTTGATGATCCGAATGGATGTTCTACCATAGCCTCGTTTGATCTAATTGCCATTGACTGTACATTCCCCGATGCAACAGTGGTGATTGATACTATTGTTACATCATGTGATTCAAAAGAACTACAGGTAACCTATACCGTAAACAATTTTAACAGTTCTGATATATTACCGGTAAATACGCCAATAGCTATTTACGCCAACGGAATATTGATCACAACAACAGTAACAGCCTCGGATATAGCTATAGATGGTAGCCTTACGGCAACGATAACCATAACCATCCCTGCTTCAATTCCTCAAAACTTCAATCTTACTTTTGTAGTTGATGATACCGGCAACGGAACAGGTATTGTCATTGAAACCGATGAGACCAATAATGGTTTTACACTGCCGTTTACGCTTTGGGTATCTCCTGTGCTGACACAGCCTCAGGATATAGAAGGCTGTGAAACGTTTAACGGTTCAGGCATTGGAGAATTTGATTTCTCAGCATACGCCGAGTCGCTTAAAAACAACCCTACAGATGTGGTTACCTTCCATTTGTCACAAGCTGATGCCGACAACAATACTAATGCAATTAATCCTCTTAATTATAATACTGTAACCAACACAGAAATTTATGTTAGGCTTACAGATGCTAATGGTTGTTATGATACCGCATCCTTTACGCTTATCATTATTGATTGTTATTTCCCTGATGCAACGGTGGTTATAGACGATGTATACAAACAATGCAATTCGCGTGTACTGCATATCCATTACACAGTAGCCAACTTTAACGGAACTGACGTACTACCGGCAAATACACCTGTAGCTATTTATGCCAACAGTCAGCTACTTACTATTGTAAATACCATTAACACGTTGGAAATTGGTGAAAGTGAACCCGGTTTTATAGAAGTAACAGTACCTTTAGGAATACCTTTGGACTTTGAATTAAAACTTACTGCCGACGATACCGGAAATGGTGTAGGCATTGTAATTGAAACGGACGAAACCAATAATGAATTTGCACAACCTGAAAACCTGCCGCTTTCTCCGGTACTGATACAGCCTGATGATATAGAAGTATGCGATACAGGTTTTGGAAATGCAACATTTGATTTTTCAGGTTATGCCGAATCACTGAAAAACTATCCAAATGAGGAAGTAACTTTCTATCTTTCTCAGCCTAATGCCGATCAGGATTTTGACCGTATATACAATACTTCAGATTATAAAACTGAAGAAAACCCAACACGCATATATGTACGCCTTTTTAATGGTACATGTCACACAACAGCTTCTTTCCTGCTGAAAACCAAAAAATGCAAACCTATTACACACAATTACCTGACACCTAATGGAGATGGGCTTAACGACACCTTTTTTGTCGAAGGCTTGCGCAACGTATTCCTGAACTTTAAGATGAGCATATATAACCGTTGGGGAACATTGATCTGGACAGGAAACCACAATACAGCCGATTGGGATGGTATAGCTGATGTTTCAAAAATTGGCTCAGAAGGCACCGAAGTACCTGTAGGCACCTACTATTTCGTACTGGAACTAAATGACCCCGATTTCCCTGAACCGATAGTTGACTGGGTATATGTAACGAAATAGATTGTTGCTTTGGATTTCTTTAAACTATGGAAATAAAAGACCTGAACATTCCTGAAATAGCGAAACTTTTTGATTACACTCAAAATGAAGACACGAAATCGTGCCTTAATAAAATGCTCTTTACACCCCTCTCCTCTTTACAAGATGCTATAGAGCGACAGGATATCCTTAAAGGTTTTATAGCCAATATTAGTCTTTTTGAAAACTATTCCTATTCACGAATAGATTTTAGGGAGACAGATTACTTTATAGAAAAATTTAGCGATGAATATTACCTGCCAAAAAATATAAAACTTAAGCTAAATCTTTACAAAACAATTTATCACGAATATCGTAGCAAATTTGTTCAGGTTGTGCTATTACTTAATCGACTTCATTCCTATGTAAAGAGCCTGCCGACGAAAGCATTCCCTGAAAACTATAAAAAGGAACTGCTTTCAATGGATGATTATCTCAGTAGCTACAGACTTAATTATTATGAGAACCTGATCCGTGAAAATAAACTAAGGATAAAACACATTATTGAATTCTTTGGATTAATTGCTGAAAAGAAAAGTAAAAAACTCGAAATAGCTTTTAAAGATGCTTACACTAGGTTTGAAACCTATATTTCTATCGCCAAGGGTATAAAAGCACATCAATTCTTTTTTCCGGAAATAGGGCATGCAAACCTTTCTGTTAACGATTTTTATCATCCGCTTTTAAAGTTACCTGTAAAGAATTCGCTGGAAACAAACTGTAATATTATATTACTTACAGGACCTAATATGTCCGGAAAATCTACATTACTGAAAGCTTTAGGTATATGTGTATACCTTGCTAATATTGGCTTAGCCATCCCTGCTTCTACAGCAAAAATTCCGTTTTATAACAATATTGATATTTTTATAAATCTTAATGATGATTTGCAGAGTGGTTACAGCCACTTTATGAATGAGATACAAAATCTTAAAAAAGTAATTACAAAAGCAGGAAGTGGCAAACCTGGGTTTACTGTTTTTGATGAATTATTCCGAGGTACAAATATAGATGATGCTTTGGAGATAAGCCGTTCCACACTAAAAGGCATGCTCAATTTCCCTAACTCCTTGTTCTTTGTTTCAAGCCATTTGCACCAGCTTACCCAAATAGAAGAAATAGCAGCAGGTAAAATATGCTGTATGCACCTTGATTGTAACCTGAAGAATGAAACACCTGAATTTACCTATCAGCTTAAAGGAGGAAGCAGTGACATAAAAATAGGTCGTATTCTTTTCGAGAAAGAGAACATGAAAGAATTACTAAAGCTGTTATAAAAGCTTATTTTCTATCTAAAGCCGGTAATGACCACTTATAGTTTACAGCCATTAGTCTTATTGCGATAATAACAGCGGAAACTACAGGATAAAGCACGTCTTCAGGTACATTTAACTTACGTAACAGGAAGAAAACACAGCCTCCTATAATACATATAGTAGCATAAATTTCTTTTCTAAAGATAACGGGTATCTCATTGCATAATATATCACGGATAACACCTCCAAAACAGGCTGTCATTGTACCAAGGGCAATGCAAATTACAGGATGGAGGCCACTTGCAATACCTTTTTCAAGACCGATAAGCGTAAACACCCCAAGCCCAATGGTATCGAAAAGGAAAAGAGAAACCCTTAACTTGTCAAGTTTCTTTCTGAAAATAAGTGTTACCACAAAACCTGCTATGATTACATACACAGAATCCAGATTACGCATCCAGCCTACGGGTGTATGACCAATTAGCACATCGCGAAGTGTACCCCCTCCTACGGCAGTTACAAATGCAATAACAAATACCCCAAACGGATCCATTTTTTTATTAATAGCAGTAAGGGCTCCAGATATGGCAAAGGCCATGGTTCCCAATATATCAAGAAGGTCAAACATTACATGTTTCGGGTATAGTAGTTATAATCGTGAAGTACTGTATCTACAAATGCCATAGCATTCTGAGAAACTGATTTTATGCCTGTAACTTTTTCTATCTTATCCTGTAATTTGTCTATCATTACAAAATCGGCATTCTTCACACTGGCTTCATACGTTTCTTTAATGATCCTGACATCATTATCAGTAAGTTTGATAACCAAAGGATAAACAGGAACATAATTATCCCTTACCTCTTTAAGTATTGTATGATTAATATTAATGCTGTTTTTAAGGGTAATTACAGCAGTTCCGGCAGCCATATCGCCAAGCCTCTGATTTTTATTGTTCACGATCATGCTGATAAGCCCGATAAAACTAAACGGAGGAGTTACTTCTACTATCCTCAAAATCCATCGGATAAGATAATCTCCAAAACCAGCCTGATAACCATCTATTTTAATAACCTTAATCTTCATTATCCTCTTTCCTATCGTCTGTCCTTCCATGAGAGCTTCCTGCCAGAGTGCATAAAACAGTACGGGCAACGATATCAATCCATGAACGGCACGCTCAGACCACGGATCGTTGGGTATCAGATCACCCAATCCAACAAGTTCTACCAAAACATAATATATAAGAACATAATAAGCTATAATAACAAGTAAATCAATTATATATGCCAGCATACGTTCTCCAACCGAAGCCGTATTAAAATTAATATTAACATTTTGCGTAGTAGTTATGGATAATTCTGACATATTTTATATTTTAGCTTTGTATGAGAGAAGTTGCATTTATAAAACAAAATAAAGAAAAATGGCTTGAATTTGAACAGGCTATTTTTGGTAAAGCTAAAAAAAATCCTGATGAATTAGCAAGCCTTTACATACATCTTATTAACGACCTATCGTTTGCACAAACCTATTATCCTAAAAGTAAAACGGTTGTATACCTTAACCATCTTGCTTCTATAACCTACCAAAAGATATACAAGACCAAACGCGAAGAAACCAATCGTATCGTTCGCTTCTTTAAGACCGAAGTACCTCTTATTGTTTACCAAAACAGGCGTTATATGCTTTATGCTTTTGCCCTGTTCTTCGTTTTTACATTTATTGGTGTGATTTCAGCATCTAAGGACGAAACATTTACAAGACTGATCGTTGGAGATGCTTATGTAAACATGACGCTTGAAAACATAGAGAAAGGCAATCCGGTAGCTGTGTATAAAAGCGGCAGCAACTGGGGAAGTGCCATCGGTATTACGCTTAATAATCTAAGGGTTGGAGCGACTTCTTTTGTTTTGGGAGTTTTTGGAGGTGTGGGTACGGTTTATATCCTTTTTAAGAATTCCGTAATGCTGGGCTCTTTTCAATACTTTTTTTACGAGCATGGTGTGCTTTGGAAAAGTGTAAGAGGTATCTGGATACATGGTTGTATGGAAATATTTGCCATAGTTGTAGAAGCCGGTGCCGGACTGATGTTTGGCGCATCATTGTTATTCCCCAAAACCTTTTCACGAATGGCCTCACTTAAAAACGGTTTTAAGAACGGCCTTAAAGTATGGTTTAGTACTATACCGTTTACTATTGCCGCAGGATTGCTCGAGGGGTTTGTTACCCGATACTCACCCGATATGCCTTTGTGGCTTAACCTGCTTATCATATTGGGCACACTTGCTGCCATATCCTATTATTATCTTGTATATCCATTTATTCTAAACCATAAAATCAAAAAATATGTTCCAACTGTATAAAGTCAGGAATTTTAATGCAATCATAAACGATACTTTTACCTTTTTTAAAGTTGCCGGTAAAAATTACTTCAGGAATTATTTCATCATAAACGGTCCGCTAATACTAATACTTATAGTAATTGGCTTCGTTTTCTTTAAAATATTCTTTGAGAACATCTTTTCAGGTGTAATCTCAACGGGTTCAACTGCGGCTGCAGACAACTTATTTTCAGATAATTTCGGATTGATGGTTACCCTTGGTATACTTACAGGAGTACTGGGACTTATAGCTGCTATTATCAACTACAGCTACCCGGTAATTTACCTGATGCTGATGGAGAAAAACGAAAAACCTGATACCAGAGAAATTATAAATGCCCTTAAAAAACGAATAGGTAAGGCTATAATTTTTGGGCTGCTCTCACTGGTTACATTTTTGCCTTTACTGGCACTGATATGCATCGTATCTTTTTTCCTTGCGATAATAATCATTGGCTTCCCGGTAGCCGTTATACTTATTGCAGCATTTACTTGCTGGATGTATCAGTCCTTCTACGAATACATAAGTACCGATAATAGCTTTTTCGGTTC
Source organism: Flavobacterium suzhouense (assembly GCF_042684765.1). Classification (NCBI taxonomy): domain Bacteria; kingdom Pseudomonadati; phylum Bacteroidota; class Flavobacteriia; order Flavobacteriales; family Flavobacteriaceae; genus Flavobacterium; species Flavobacterium suzhouense. The sequence goes on from NZ_JBHUMD010000006.1 coordinate 43,146, forward strand.
TATGGAAGCAGGACACACTTCGGTTACACGAAGCTTTTGGGCTACTTCAGGCAGCACAGCTATTTTTTATATCATACTTTATGTAGTACAAATGATATTAGGATTTGCCGGTATGATCATAAATATGCTGTTTGGACTTGTAAGTGCCGGTCCTGATCTGGAAAATGCTGACCCAAATAATCTAATGGCTGCCATGAGTGTTACTATGATCGTTGCTTTTGTGATCCAGACCATTGCAAGCTTCGTGATGGGTAATTTTATATTCATAAACCAGGGTATGATCTACTACAGCTCAAAAGAGCAGGAAGACAATAAAACGCTTTATAATGATATTGACCTTATAGGACGTGAAGCTGAATAAATACATATTATATTTCCTTTTTACTACTGCGGTAGCCTTTGCACAGGATATTCAGAATGATTCGGTAGCCACCGAAATCACTGAAGAATTCATTGAAGATGAAACTGTTGCCGACACTACCGCTGCAGAGTATATTCCTGTAGAGCATACTTATGTAAACAGGTCATTTTCGCCTGGATTTGACGAAAAGTATAAAGCCGAATCTGAGTTTGATTACGAAGTGAAAATAAGGACTAAAACACTGTGGGACCGTTTTTGGCAAGCCATAGGTAATTTCCTTGATCGTCTCTTCTCTTCCGGCAATAACGCTACAGGAACTTCTGCTTTTGAAATTTTCATGCGAATTCTGGCTTTTCTTCTTATAGGCTTTGTGATATACATGATTGTGCGAGCCATACTGAATAAAGAAGGGATGTGGATTTTTGGACGTTCAGCCAAAAAAATCGAAAGCAGTGATGTTACTATAGAAAACATCCATGAACTTGATTTTAGCAAACTAACAGAAGAAACCAAAAAAGAAGGCAATTACCGACTTGCCCTGCGCTACTATTACCTCTGGGTCCTTAAAAAAATGTCCAGCAGGGAAATCATAGACTGGCACTGGGATAAAACTAACAGTGATTACCTGTATGAAATTAAAGACAATACATTAAGAAAAGATTTTGAGTATCTGTCTTACCTATATGACTATAGCTGGTATGGAGAATTCCAAATTGACAGCGATGCTTTTCACAAAGCTGAAAAAGCATTCCTGAAAACATTAAACACGATCTAGGATGAGCAGGAAATTGATAATATACTTTGTATTGGTGTCCCTGGTAATAGGACTGCTCATTTATGTGGATGCATCAAGGCCAAAACCTATAAACTGGAAGCCTACTTATGCCGCTAAAGACAAAATACCATTTGGGCTATATGTTTTTGATAAAGAAGCACCTCAGCTTTTTAAAGATGATTCTATAAAAAAACTACGCGAAACACCCTATGAATATTTTGACAAGCTATATAACTATACCACTAAGCAATATCGTTCTCCGGGAACATTTATCAGTATTGATGAAGCCAGTGATATCGATACCGAATCTGCTAAAGAACTTATTTATTTCGCCGAACACGGCAATACGGTATTTATAAGTTCAAAAATGCTACCGAAGTTTTTATTGGATACTCTTGAAGTAAAGGTAAAGGGTGATTTCTCTCTAAAGGACACCTTAAAACTGAACCTGACAAACAAAGGAACAGAGTATAACTATTCGCGTGGTGCCGGATTGATATACTTTGACAGCATAAAGAATAAAAAAGCAGAAATACTGGGTTACCAGCAGTATGGCAAAGACAAAAAGCCTAACTTTATAAAAATCCCTTTTGGAGAAGGTCAGTTCTTACTGCATACTCAGCCTGCCGTATTCAGCAATTACTATCTTTTACGCGATGGCAATTTTAAATATACCGAAGGACTGGCATCTTACATTCCTAAAGGGAATATATACTGGTACTCGCCATGGTTCGTGAAGAGAAATTTCGAATCGGACAATTCACTTCGCTATATACTGAGCCAGCCTGCACTTAAATGGGCTATGTGGCTGGGTTTACTCGCCATTATTGCTTTCGTACTCTTTAATGCCAAAAGGAGACAGCGCGTAATTCCGGAGATACACCCTTTAAGAAACACCACGGTAGATTTTGCAAAAACCATTGGCAACCTTTACTATATGGAGCGCGACCATCATACGATCATTGAGAAGAAAATAATTTATTTCCTGGAGCATATACGAACAGTATATCTTATAGACACATATAAACTGGATGAAGACTTTATAGAAAAGCTTCACTTAAAAACAGGAAAACCTGTTGAAGACATTAAAAAGACTGTCCGTTTGATACAGAAGCACAGACATGAGTTTACAAGTACCGAAGCTGATGTACTTGCAATAAATAAAGCAATTGAAAATTTAAGATAAATAACCAATCTATAAAATTATATATGGATACTTTTAATAACGAAGACCTGACGCCACAAAACGACACCAATGAAATTCAGAATTCAGGTGGTATCAATATAGAAAATACACCCGCCCAATCTGACAGTGAAACCATCAGCTTTCAGGCAAGGCTTGATCTTTCTGAACTTCAGGCCGGAATAGCAGCTATTAAAGCTGAAATCAATTCGGTTATAGTAGGACAGCATAAAATGATAGACCAGCTTTTGGTAGCCATCCTTTCTAACGGACACGTACTATTAGAAGGTGTTCCGGGTGTGGCTAAAACCATAACTGCAAAACTATTATCAAAAACATTATCGCTTCACTTCAGCAGGATACAGTTTACGCCCGATCTTATGCCTTCGGATATATTAGGAACATCAGTATTTGACTTGTCAAAATCGGTATTTAATTTCAAAAAAGGACCAATTTTCTCAAACTTTGTACTGATTGACGAGATTAACAGGGCTCCGGCTAAAACCCAGGCTGCATTGTTTGAGGTTATGGAAGAGCGTCAGATTACCGTCGAAGGTGTAACACACGCTATGGAAGCTCCTTTCCTGGTAATTGCAACGCAAAACCCTATCGAACAGGAAGGTACTTACAGATTGCCTGAAGCCCAGCTTGACCGTTTCCTTTTCAAGATAAATATCGATTATCCTAACCTTAGTGAAGAGATTGCCATCCTTCAGAGGGAAAACGCACTTCAGAACAAACAAAAGCTTGATAATATCAAACAGATATTATCTCAGGTTGACATCATAAAATACCAGTCTATTGTAAAACAAATAACAATAGAACCACAGCTGTTGGAATACATTGCCAAAATTGTAACCAACACCCGTGAAAATGCATTCCTGTACTTAGGGGCATCACCACGAGCATCTATTGCGATACTTAATGCTGCGAAAGGATTTGCTGCACTAAGAGGCAGGGATTTTGTAACTCCGGAAGATATTAAAGATTCTGCGGTTCCTGTATTGCAACACCGCGTAATGGTAGCTCCTGAGCGTGAAATGGAAGGCCTGACAGGTGAACAAATCATAAAACAAATAATTGACACCGTAGAAATACCGCGCTAATGAAGTGGTTCCGAAAAATATACCTTAATAATTTCCTGTTCTATGTGATAATGGGAATAATAGTATGCTTTGTAACGGCACAGTTTATCCCTTCGCTTTACAAGGCCTGCTGGTTATTGCTTTATATTACCCTTGGTTTTATCGTAGTGGATTTCCTGTTGCTTTTTGCGAGTAACCAACGATTTACAGCCCACAGAAAAACCCCGGAAAAGTTTTCTAACGGTGATGAGAATCCTGTTGTTATTGAAATGGAAAGCGGGTATTCATTTCCGGTAAGCATTAAGGTTATTGATGAAATTCCCCAACAATTTCAGGTTAGGAATTTTGAGATAAAGAGAAAAGTACCAGCCGGGACAAAAGACAGCTTCGAATACTTTTTGCGTCCGGTTGAACGTGGAGAATATTACTTCGGCAGCCTGAATGTATATGTATCCTCACCGCTTAATCTGGTATGCCGAAGATTCATTTTTGATAACGGAGCCATGGTACCTACCTATCCTTCTTTTATTCAGCTAAAAAAATATGACCTGATGGCTTTCTCTAATAAGCTATTTCAGTACGGCCTGAAAAAAATCCGCCGTATTGGTCATACCATGGAGTTTGAACAGATAAAGGATTATGTTTCGGGAGATGACCTGCGCACCATAAACTGGAAAGCTACTGCCAAGAAAAATCAGCTGATGGTAAACCAGTTTCAGGATGAACGTTCGCAAAACGTTTATATGGTTATCGATAAGGGACGTGTAATGAAAATGCCTTTTAACGGTCTTAGTCTGCTTGATTACGCAATCAATTCTACACTGGTACTGTCTAATATCATTCTGAAAAAACAGGATAAAGCAGGTATGTTTACCTTTTCTAAAAAAGTAGAGAACCGTGTGGCAGCCGAAAGACGTTCGAGTCAGATGCAGCGCATTCTTGAAACACTTTACAACGTTAAAACGAACTTTTTTGAGAGTGATTTTGGCCGACTGTATGGCGACATAAAGAAAAACGTTAACCAAAGAAGCCTTATATTACTGTATACTAATTTTGAGACTGTAGACAGCCTTAAACGCCAGTTACCCTATCTTAAAGGTATTGCACATAACCATTTGCTTGTTGTGGTTTTCTTTGAGAACAGCGAGCTGGATCAGTTGATCAATGGTAAAGTAAAAAATGTTCAGGAAGTGTACGATCAGGTTATCGCAGAAAAGCTTGCCTTTGAAAAAAGGCTCATCGTAAATGAGCTAAAAAAATACGGAATCCATTCGGTACTTACAAAACCTGAAAACCTCACTATTGAGAGTATCAATAAATACCTTGAGATAAAAGCAAGAGGTATTTTATAAATAATGATAAAAAGACCATGAGTGCAAAAAAAATAAATATAGATGCTATAAATATAGGCTTAATGTTTCTTGCACTCATACCTGCAATGCTTCTGCCATTTGAGCTTTTCCTGTTTGTATATGCTTTTTTGGGTCCGCTACATTACCTTACCGAGATTAACTGGCTACATAAAAAGAACTATTTTACTACTCAAAAGTACGACTATATGTTACTTTTAGTTCTAATAGCAATAATAAGCCTGCTAGTATTTACCCATACGACTTATAAGAATTATATAAGTTTCTTTTACTTTTTTGCTTTTGCAGCGGCCTTTAGTATGGTTATTTATAACAATTACATAAAAAAAATACTTCTTACGCTGGTCCTGCTCGCTGTAGGAAGTGTATTTTTCTATTTTTTTAATGACAGTTTTAAAACTGCATTTACTATTCTATTGCCGTCCTTAATACATGTATTTATTTTTACAGGTGCTTTTATAATTTTAGGTTCGTTAAAATCTAAAAGTAAGCTGGGTATAGTATCAACAGTTGTATTTGTGATATGTGCCTTAATAACACTTTTTGCATCACCCCGCACCGGACTCACTCATGTAGATGCAGAAGTATATAATATGTACGGAATTTTTAGGCCTATAAATGAAGTACTTGTTCGTTTATTCAGTTTTATGCAGGTAGATAATGCCAAAATTGCCATTTGGGCACCTGCAGGAATAAGCGAAAGAGATATGGAGATATTTTTTTCGGGTACCGGCATTAAAGTAATGCGCTTTATTGCTTTCGCATATACCTACCATTACTTCAACTGGTTCTCAAAAACATCTGTCATACAATGGCATAATACTAAAAGGATTAACATGATACTTATAGTACTAATCTGGATTATCTCAATAGTATTATATGCAAAAGATTATATGCTAGGGCTTAAATGGCTTTTTGTATTGAGCCTTGCCCATGTAATTCTAGAATTTCCTCTTAACAACCGAAGTTTTCTGGAAATAAAACAACAATTAACAGCAAAGTTTTCTAAGTAATCATTGTTAATTACCTTTGCTCTCTGCAACACTTACTTATGAAACAAATTACAAGCGCTCAGAATCCCTTTATAAAATCATTGGTTCAACTACAGGAAAAAGCAAAGGCACGTCGTCAAAGCGGTACTTTTTTGATTGAAGGCCAACGTGAGATCCAACTTGCCCGAAAAGGCGGTTACGAAATAGAGACTGTTTTGTTTCTACCGGATATGCTTACTGACAGTGTTGTTGCGTCTCTTGCCGGCAGGCATGTGGAAATGATTGAAATAAGTCGTGAAGTCTATCAGAAACTTGCCTACCGCGACACCACTGAGGGAATTATAGCTATAGCTAAAAGCAAGAGCCTTGAACTATCTGATTTAAAACTGGGAGATAATCCGCTGGTACTTGTTGCTGAGGCTCCGGAAAAACCGGGTAATCTTGGCGCATTGCTTCGTACTGCTGATGCCGCTAATCTTGATGCGGTAATTGTTGCTAATCCAAAAAGCGATATGTATAACCCAAATGTAGTACGTTCCAGTGTAGGCTGCTTGTTTACTAACCAGATCGCTATAGGTACCACTGACGAAGTAATCGCTTACCTTAAATCTAAAAACATCAATATCTTCTGTGCTACATTACAGGACTCTACCCAATACCACACACAGGATTATACGACTCCTACTGCACTCGTTGTTGGTACTGAGGCCACCGGACTTACGCAGGAATGGCGTGATGCCTCCACCAAAAATATTATTATCCCAATGCAGGGCGAAATCGATTCAATGAATGTATCTGTCGCTGCTGCCATACTTATTTTTGAAGCCAAAAGACAAAGAGGATTTTAACCAGCCAACAATGAAAAATATAGCCATCTCAGCCGATTTTAGAAAAAACACCATTAAAGCAGTCCTGTCAATAGGACTTTTTATTATCACTTACCTGGCACTTATCGCTGCTACCATAGGCCTTACAATTGGTTTATGCTACCTGGGCATAGGTTTAGTAAGCCTTAAAGCTTCAGGTATAACTTTTATGCTGGCCCTTGCTTTGGCGAGCATCGGATTTCTGATCATGTTTTTCCTTGTAAAGTTTATATTCTCACAAAAAAAGACAGATTGGTCGCATCTAACCGAAATTAAACGAAGCGATGAACCAAGATTATTTGATCTTATTCAGGAAGTCGTAAACGAAACCGGTACACAATTCCCTAAAAAAGTATATGTATCTACAGAAGTAAATGCATCGGTATTTTATAACTCCAGTTTCTGGAGTATGTTCTTTCCCGTAAAAAAGAATCTCCACATAGGTGTGGGACTGATGAATGCTGTTACGGTAGATGAGTTTAAAGGTATACTGGCACATGAATTTGGACACTTTTCACAGCGAAGTATGAAAGTAGGTAGTTATGTACATAATGTAAACCAGATAATACACGATATGCTGTACGATAACCAATCGTATGAATCGATGATAACAAGCTGGGCCAACATTAGCGGGTATTTTTCCTTTGCTACAGCTATAGGTATAAAAATCATAAGCGGTATACAGTTGATATTGAAACAGGTTTATAATGTTGTAAACATCAATTACATGGCCTTATCAAGGGAAATGGAATTTCATGCCGATGAGATCGCTGCCAATGTTGCAGGACCTCAATCACTGGTTACCTCGTTAGTAAGAATGGATCTTGCAGCTCATTCCTACAATGGTACACTAGACTTTTATGGCGGTAAGATTAGGGATTTAAAAAAACCTTCAGACATATTTCCTCAAATGCGCCATATCATGTTTTTTTGGGCATCAGAATATAAGCTGGATATAATTAATGGCTTGCCTAATGCCACACTTGCCAACAGAACTAGGTTCAATAAATCAAAAATAAGCTTTAGCGATCAATGGTCATCACACCCTAGCGATAAAGATCGTATAAACCGATTGAATTCATTAGGGATTACTAAACCGGATTCAGATGTAAGTCTTGCAACCATATTACTAACTGATCAGAAAAGCCTACAGGAACGCCTAACTGCAAAACTATTCCAAAACGTTCCTTATGAGGGCGAAACAAGCGAACATACACTTGTTGAGTTTACAGAGGAATATGAAAACTCCATCAGTAAAAATTCTTTCCCGAAAAAGTTCAATAACTTTTTCGATGATATTGACATCAGTGGTATAGACTATGAAAACGCGGCGCTTCCTGAACTATCTGAAGAACAACTATTCAGCAGAGAATCCGTTGACACCATATACCATTCCCTTGGAATGAAACAGGATATTACTACATTAAACAATATTGCTGCCGGACTCTATAAGATAAAATCTTTTGATTATGATGGCGAAAGACATACCATAGCATCCGCAAGCAATCTTCTTCAAAAAATTGAACTTGAACTTGCTGAAACGGATAAACAAATTGGAAACAATACAGCTTCTGTTCTTGGGTATTATTATAACATTGCCAAAAACAAAGGCCTTTCGGAAGAATTCAATTCTAAATACAGCCTTTACACTTCTTCATTCACCAAATTTGACGAAGATACAGCTGTGCTGAGGGAAATGTATGAACTGGCATCTTTTATCCATGAAACCACTCCGCTAGACGTCATAAAAAGGAAAATGGAAAAGGTGTATCACAAAGAAAGAGAATTCAGGGAACAGGTTCGCACCATACTGCAATCAGAAGGCAATGCTATCGATGAAGAAACAAAAGAAGTTCTCACTAAATATCTTGATAACACTGCTCCCTATTTTCATTCTGAAGCTTACAACGATTATGCTATCAGCTTATTATTTGGCTGCATGAACGCTTATAACACAGTATTGAACCGCATTATTTTTAATAATAAAAAACACTTCATAGATTTTCTGGCAACACTTACCGAAACGGGTAAGATAACCGAGACTACTATATAAAGTTCATTACCTTTTATTTACAATATCTGCAAACCAAAACTCACTATATAAGAAAGGCCGCTCATAAATGAGCGGCCTTTCTTTCAAAAATATAGTTATTAAACCTAAAAACTATTCCTGTCTGTTGATATAAATCCATCCGGTTTTACTTTCTCCCTGTTCTAATTCTATCATGTAGAAATAAGTACCTGTAGTAAGTTCATTACCGTTAGAATCCTGTCCTTTCCATTCGTTGGTATAATTTGTTTTGTTGTATACCTCTTTACCGTAACGGTTAAAGATGACAAGCTTTTTCACACCAAATGAAGTAAGGTCCAGTACATCATTAAATCCATCATTATTTGGCGATATACCTTTTGGTATCTCACATATAGTAGCTGTAACTATAAATTCAGCTTCGCCTGTACAACCCTCTGCAGTAGTAACAGTAACATCGTATATTCCCGGCATAGGAGCTACGAATCTGCGCTCAGCAGAAGTAAAGTTTTCCGGTCCTGTCCAAGCATAAGACGCAGTATCGGGGTTAAATGAACCTTCGTCATCTGTAGCCTCTATCCAGTAAACATTGTTTTCGCACCCATCAAGAACCAGAACATCAATTACTGTAGCATCCTGTTCAACAACAGCAGTTGCTGAATTATCACAACCATTTGCTGTAACTGTAACCGCATAAGTACCAAAAACTGTCGCCGTGATACTACTAGTGGTTTCTGAGATAGTGTTTCCATCCAGAGTCCAGGCAAATACAGCATCCTCAACATCAAAATTGTCCGGATTTACAGTTATGGTAATATCTTCTGCTCTACATGCAGTAAAATCACCCTCAAGCGTAAATTGCGGTGTAAGATCCTGAGCTCTTACCGTAAATGTTTTCACTGCAAAACAGTCGGTTACATTATCAGCAATCTTAACATAAATAATCTGTTCATTCTGAACCGTATTTGTGTATGGGCTTGCTAATGCATCCGTATCAGCTTCGGCAGCTTCAGCCGTTTCATGATAGGTAACTGTATAATCGGCAGTATTAAGTCCTTCCAGAATTACAGCAGTATTCGATTCAATATCAAATTCAGCAAAGCCGTCAACATCACATACAATAATATCTGCCGGATTTGCCGTAAGATCTGCGACTGACGGATAGAATTCAACAATCACGCTATCTTCCCTTAAACAGCTATAACCTGTAACATTAGCCGATAGAGTATACTCACCCGGTTCGCTTACTACCAGAGTAGCCGATGTTTCATTTGGTATTACAATACCATCGCGTTTCCACGTAAAATCGAATGTTCCATCATCAAGACCCGATTCAATTGTTGCTGTCTGCCCTACGCAAACCGCAGTGTTGGTAGACACAAGTAAATCTGCTCCAAGATCAACAGTTCCGGCGCCAACCTCAACACCTGCTTTGATAAACACACCTGAATCAAGGTTGTTATCTGTCTCAGCAATAGCAATTTTAATATGATAAGGCTGATTTACCTCAACATTAGCCGTAGCTGTCATCACAACAGTTTGCCCTGCAAATGATGTTTGTGAAAGATCCTGATTACCAAAAACATTGTACTGTCCAAACCATTCCAGATTGTAACCTGGACAAATATTAGGGTAACCTGCTCCACTGATGTTAAATACCGAAATTGGAATTGATGTTCCCGGAATCACAGCAATATTCTGTGTGTTTCCGTTAGCATCTGTCAGCAGGATAGCAAATGTATCATAGCTGTAACACTGTATAAAATCGCCATACTCTTCTGATGCAAACATAAAGTCAAGACTAAATGTTGGAAGTGACGGTACAAAGTCAAATTCGATTACAGAAGCGTTTGTAGACGGCTGGAATGGCGGCGCACCAAGGAAACCTTCCATAACAGCATCAATATCCGTATCACCTAACCAAACAGAAGACCCCTGCTCCATTGCCCTGTAGTCAGGTCCCGGAACCTTAGTAACATCTCCTGTTGTTAACACCAAACCTTCTTCAAAAGGAAAACCTGAACCATTTTTATTAAAGTAAGCAATACCATTAGGATTATCGCCGAATACATTGTCAGGATCCGGGTAATTTGTACCTGTTGACCATGTTATGTTGCTAATCTGGGCACAGCTTCCCTCAAAAAGGACATCTGTCACTAACTGTTCAACGGTATACTGCGTAGTGCTTACTGCTATTGGGGTAACAGGTACTTTTACACATATTTTAAATGTAGTTTCAACAGGCTCAAAATCAGTATTAAAAATCCTGATCTTGTATTTCCCTCCCACGGTAAGGTTTTCAAGTAATTCAGTAGAATTATATTCAGCTGATGCCGTATTACAATAGCTGATTGTTGTTAGATTACCACAGTCATCTCCCTGGTATACTATATAAGTAAATTGAGGTCCAACAATATCGATGAATGATACCGTATGTGTAGCTGATGTCGCTGTAAATTCGAACCATACATCCTCGTTTACGCTTACCCATTCACCACAAGGACTATCCTGAGGTGTTGATGTTGTAGCGCCTTTAAGCGTACCGGAAGCATATACATCACAAATAACACCAGTGTTAACCGGAACTGTAACCGGTGCAGAGCATTCATCATTTGTTATAAGTGTAACAAACTGAGCCTTGTCTGACATTACGCTCGATTCAGTACCACTACATACTGCTTTTACTGCAAGATTATAAAGTGTACCCGATGTAAGCGGAATACCGTCAGGTAAAGCCGTAAGTGTATAAGGAAGAGCATTAACAACAATACCTGTTGCAGGAACATCTTCTCCCTGTACATTTACAAAAAGTTCCCATTGGGTTTCATTATTACCCGGTGTCCATGTTATCTCTGCCGATGTAGCAGTAATATTGCTTACCTCTATTAATTGTGGTTCCGGACAAGTAGGCATAGGCTCTACTATCACATTATCAATCATAAGATCAGAACCAAACTCTACTGTTGAAGGTATATGCCATGCAATATATACCGGACCTGTATAAGTTGTAAGAGAAACAGTTTTTACCAGATAATTTTCATTCGTATATATTGTTTCAGGAACAAGCACTTCCGTAAAATCAGCAAGATCTGTACTGCCCGTTGAAAGCATTACCCTAAATCCTGTACTTCCTTCATCAGCGCTACCTATCCTGTAATGATATTTAAGTCTTTCATTTCCTGTAAGCGTTATTGCAGGAGATATTAGCCAGTCATTGTTTTGGGCTGTACCCGTATATATTTTTGCAGCTTCATCACCTTCATAAGCCGGCATATCTGAGGTTGCCCAAATTGACCAGTCACCGTTTCCGTTTACTATAGTCCAGCAAGATTCTGTAGCAGAATCGCTGTTGAATCCTTCACTGAAAGGTATCGCAAAAGCTGTACATTTTGTCTGGAAATAGTAGGGCCCTTCCCAAACACTCTTATTGTTTGTACCGCAAACGGCGCGTACATATACTGCTTGTTGTGTATCAGGAAGAAGCGATGTCGCATCAAAATATGGATTGCTTACCGGAGTTCCTGTAACTGTATTAGAAGGAGTTCCAATTACTGAAGCTGTTCCAACAAGGATTTCCCATGCTGTTTCGTTGTTACCTGCAGTCCATGCTACATGGGCTTCTGTATCTGAAACTGAATTTACTACAATATCTGATGGTTCAGCACATGCCGGCATTTCCTCAACAATTACATTGTCGATCATAAGTTCATAACCTCCATTAAAGCCTGAAGGCACATACCATGCAAAGTAAACAGACCCTGCCGGAATAGTAGCAACATTAATGACTTTCTCAGTCCACGCACTGGTTGCATAGCTTGTTAGCGGTGAAAGTTCTATTGTAAAATCTTCAGGATTTTTCCCTGTAACCGAAGCCATTACTTTAAAAGCAGCCGCTCCGCTATCCTGGGTTTTATAATGGAATTTAAGTCTTTCATTACCTGTAAGTAATATAGCAGGCGAAATCAGCATATCATCATTGGTCATCGAATAGCTAACGTCAAATTTAGCCGACTGGTCACCCTGATAATTATCCATAGTAAAATCTAAATCCCATACTATAGTATCGCCATTATTATCAAGAACCGACCAGCAGAATTGAGATCCGGAACCAGAATCGAAACCTTCTGAATAAGGAACTATAAATGCATCACATTGCGTATTGAATACTAATGGTCCTGCCCAACTACTAAATGTACCATCATTACAGTCTGCACGAACATAAAATTCGTATTGTGTAGACGGGTTAAGGTAGCTTGGCGTAATTGGATTATTTACAATAGTTTGTCCTGCTCCCATAGGCAATCCCTGTCCCACAGGTTGTATAACATATTGCCATGATGTAGCCGCCGAATCCCATGCCAGCGTAATACTATTGCTGGTAGGCGCAGTAGCGGTAAGGTTTTCCGGTTTATCACAGTATTCCTGCTGTATACTAAGCGTAAAAGCTGTAGTTTGAGCAAACCAGGTTGAAACTACTATATAATAGGTAGTACCGGCAGTAACGCTCATAGAAGTAATATTAAGATCCGGAGCAGGCGTTACATAGCCATTAACAGCCCCAGCATAACAAGCGGTACCAACATTAGCACATGAGGTATAAACAAACACTCCTGTATAAGCTTCTGTAATACCCGACAAATTAATGCTTATTGCACCCGTTTCCGTAGCAGTATATGCATAAAACACATCATTCCCATTAAGGTATTTCTGGCTTGTAGGTGCACAGCCTCCTGAAGCGCCATTTATCAAATCAAAATAAAGAGCCGTATCATCGGCACCCGCATAAGGAAGTGAAGTTATGTTTTTAGGATTCTGACAGTTATCACCCGGTTTAAAGGTCAAAAAAGTCACCGGAATTGTCCATTCGCTATGTCCTCCATCCGGACATATTGCTTTAATATAGAATTTGTATTTAGTTCCCGGTGCAAGGTTTTGAACTACATAAGGTTGTACATCATTATAAGGCACACCTACACCTGTAGGCGCCAGAGCGTCTTCAACAATCTCAATCTCAAAATCATTAGCTCCTCCCGGATTATCCCATGTTATTTCTGCTGATGTTTGTGTAACATTATTTACAACAATATTTTCAGGCATAACACATTCCGAAACTACCTGAACATCATCAATTAGCCAGCGGTCACCATTATCACTTAGTATTACAAAAGCAACACGAATATCCGTATTCTCATAAATAGCAGGTATTTCTACTACTACTTTATTGTATTGCTGCTGCACAGTATTAATTTCAAGCTCTGTCCACGACTGCAGCTCAACATAGCTGGCAAGGTTATCGGCATCTGCCCCTTCAGGAAGAATCTTAACCTTATATACAGACCCCTGATCCAAAGCCATTGTTAGCCTTGAATAGAACTCAATACGTCCATTTACCGGTGAATTGAATAGAGGTGTAACAAGATAATCTTCAGGTATACCTGTAGCAACGTTCTCCGGGTTCAGATACGCCGCATACAATCCCGTATAAGGCGGAGTATTTGTATTAGCGGCATTGGTTTGCGCCCATTGCGTATTTGTTCCGATGTTGTTTTGAAGAATTTTCCAGTTTGGAGGTCCCTGGCCGGGCACCCAACTCTCAAAACTCTCAAGAGCCAGCTGTGCATTGCTACTTAATGAAAATAGCAGTACGAATAAAAAAAATGAAATCTTTTTCATACACATTTCCCTTTTTTTGATTGTTAGTTTAATTAGTAGTTTATTAATGTAGGCAAGTTTATGAACCGATTACTAACAGAAAATAATCTGATTAAAGCTTCAATAATTTGAGCTATTAATCATTCCCTGAAGAATCACACCACAACATTAACAAAAAATTCACGCATTATTTAAAATGCGCATAACAATCGGCTAGGAAACAGTCGGACAAATAGCCTAAAAAATGCGACAACCACAACCTATAGAGCTGATATATAATCAAATATATTTACATTGACAGGTAATTCCATTTTATGCGCAATACGCTCTTTTCGTTTTCTGCAAGCTTCTATTGTTATGTTAAGAATAGAAGAAATTTCTTTCACACTAAGATTCATGTAGATGTAAGCCACAAAGCGGATGTCATTCGCAGTCAGGGTTGGATGAAGTGTTTTTAAACGATTAAGAAATCCCTGATTCAGCTCTTCGAAATGCGTTATAAAATCATCCCATTCGTTGTCAATTCGAAGTTGGCTTTTCAGGGTCTTGATTTGGTTGGCTAACGAAGTATCTTTAGACAGTTTAGTTTTTTTAGAAAGTGAAACCAAAATGTCTTCTATAAGCTGATTCCTGTCTGAAAGATAAAGTGCTTTAGCAGACAATTTTCTGTTACGGGTCTCAATTTCATTTTTAAGTCGTTCCTGCTCCAGTAATGCATTAGTTTCATTTTCCCTGAATTGTTTTTCAAGCAACAGGTTGTCATTCTTTTCTTTTTCCAGTTCAAGAGCTGTAATACGCTGATTACGCTCCGCTATCAGTTTCTTTTGTCTTAATATAAATACCGTAGCGGTTAGCGCAATAATAAAAAAAGCAAGCAGAGAGTAAATGATTCTTCGCGTTATAACCTCCTTTTCCTGATTTAAAGCAAGTTGGTTCTTATATTCCTGCATTTCAAATTTTACCCTGCTGTTTTCAAACAACCTTCCGTTCTTCACTTCATTAAGTTCTTCAGTCGCACTCAGCACAGAATCTTTAAATTTAACAGCATTACGAAAATCATTACTCTTACCATAAATCTCGGCGAGCAGCTCAAAAGTTCGCTTTCTTGTTTCAAGATCAGGCTTTTTATTTAAAATACCAAGAGCATTTTGAGCCGCGACGTCATAGTGGCCTTCCTTAAAATAACTTTTAACTATTATCTCATTAAGAGGTATTGCAATATCGTTATAAGCAACATCTTTTGTATTCTTCAATAATTGTAAAGCCTCTTCTCTGGCAACAGCAGTTTTACCCTCAAGCAAATCAGCTTCTGCAAGAATCATTTCTGCTGCAACCACAGACCTTGGCCAATACTGCTTGAGGTTAGGCATAGCTTCCGTAATATAGTTACGGGCCTGAACCGGATTTTCAAGTATATTTTCAACATTAGCAAGGTTTATCAGATAAATACCAAGGCTTTTAAATTTTCCCTGTTTAGCAGCATCATATACTTTTCTGTAATAGTCTCTTGCCTTTTCATAATTTTTATCAGCAGTATATAGTATCGCAATATTATTAAGCGCAATCATCTCAAACTCCGGATCCAGCTCCTTTACGGCAAGATTATATGCTTCAAGGCAATAATTTAGCGCCTCACCATAATCCATCATTGCAATATAATTATGCCCTGTATAATTTATCGCATGAAACAACTGTTTCTTCCAACGGTTTTTTTCCGCCATAGAACGTGCCGTAGCCAAAACCTCTAGCGATTTTACATAATCCTTATCCCGTGTAGCCTGCTGCCCTACTTTTAAGAGCGAATCGCATTGTGCCACAGTCTGCGCATTTAAAGACAACGCACTTAGCGATATGAAAAGAATAAGAAGGACTATTTTACAGTTTTTTAATAAATGCATTTGGGATAGGAAGTCTGTAATTGAAAGTTAGATTCAAATATACTAATAAACCTTTTAAAAGTAAACTTATGTACATCCGCAGAAAACCTTGCCTAAACGACTAAACATACATTGTAGCGTTAATCAATAATTTGTAGGTTTGCATTGGTAAACCGCTTTATTGGATTGTGCCAAAAACTGACGTTATGAAACTTATTATTTCTTTATTTACACTGATAACATTTTCGGTGAATGCCCAACAACTTCAGACCCTAAACTGGGATGATGCCAAAATAAACGGCAAACTGGAACTGACGATATTAAAACGCGATTTTGAGAAAGCAGTAAAAGGTATCGGAACAATAATTACCCCTTATCCTGACGAAGTTTGTAACAACGACCCTGAATTAGATATTAAACTTTACTATTTCAGAACCACTAAATATGAACTTGACAATGGCGTACTGAATTTCCGCCGACTATTCCTTGATAAAAAAGCAGGTTATTATTTTACTTATAAAGATGTAAGATTAGACTGGAATACCACTCCGCAGGACTTGTTTAAATTTATAGATGCAGCTTCTACAAACAGAACTACTAAGCAATTAAAAAATATAGGAACTTATATTATCATTACACTCGATAATAAAACTGACGAAGGCGAATGGCAATTTCACTTTACTGCCGGAAAACTTACTTCTATTGAATGTGTTTTTGATTGTTAATGGATGATGTAAAGACATATTATAATCCGTTAAACGGCGAGTATACCAAAATACTCCGGTCATCTGCAGACACACTTGGAGAATATTCGCTTTTAGAAGTTAATCTTATGCCGGGAGGTGGAAACCCTCCACATTACCACACCCAATTTACAGAAGAGTTTATCGCTGTAAAGGGCAAACTGGGACTCTTGTACAATAAGGACATTGTATATTTAAACCCCGGAGAAAGTCGGTTGGTTCCAATAGGTGTTGAACATCGCTTTTTTAATGACTGCGATGAGCCTATTGTCTTTAAAATAATATTGAGAAGCGGACAGCCGGGATTTGAAAACTTCATTAAAGGTCTTTTCGGACTGGTTAACGATGTTAAAACCACTAAAAAAATGATTCCTAAAAATCCTCTTTATGGTGCAACATTACTTTATTGGGGTGACACCCATCTTAAAAACCTTTATTTTCACGTATTCAGTCCCTTAGCCAAACTTGCCTACTGGCTTGCAAAGAAAACAGGAACAGAAAACAAACTGCTCGAACGGTATTGCAGATAATTTCATGTCTTTATAATTATATAACAATAGAATAATTCGATAGCCACCTTTGTTTTTGATAAAAATTATCACTAATTTTAAGGCTATTGTTATAGGACTATGATAGAGATCGATATAGAACAGGAAAATAAGGCTATTGCCAAAGAATACAAGGAGTTACTCCGCATCAGCTACCAAACGCTTACCGAAGATGACAAAAAGCTAATCCGAAAAGCTTTTGACGTTGCTGTGGATGCCCATAAAGAACAACGAAGAAAATCGGGCGAAGCCTACATCTTCCACCCTATTGCCGTAGCTAAAATCGTAGCATCGGAAATTGGTTTGGGTGCAACTTCTATTGCCTCTGCCTTACTGCACGATGTAGTAGAAGACACCGATATTACTGTCGCGGATATTGAGCGTATGTTCAATCCTAAAATAGCGCAGATTGTTGACGGTCTTACCAAAATAGCACAGGTTAAGACCGATCAGGAAATATCGATGCAGGCGGAAAACTTCCGCAAAATGCTCCTTACCCTGAACGACGATGTAAGGGTTATCCTCATCAAAATCGCCGACAGGCTGCACAATATGCAGACAATGGAGTCTATGGCCGATTACAAACAGGCTAAGATTGCCTCTGAAACGCTATATATATACGCTCCGTTAGCACATCGTTTAGGCTTATATAACATAAAATCGCAACTGGAAGACCTTGGCTTAAAATATACCGAACCTTCAGTTTACAATGATATTGTAAGCAAGATGAAGGAAACCAAGGAAGAACAGGACGCTTATATCAAATCGATATCAGACGTATTAAAAGCTTCCCTTGACGCTGAAGGGATTGAATATACCATAAAAGGCCGCCCGAAGTCGATATATTCCATACGCAGGAAAATGCTGGCGCAAGGGGTAACTTTCGATGAAGTGTACGACAAATTTGCACTACGAATCATCTATAGATCAAACCAGCATGATGAGAAATTCATAGCCTGGAAAATATACTCTATCGTAACCGACCACTACCGCCCCAGCCCCAGCAGGCTAAGAGACTGGATATCGTCACCTAAATCAACCGGATATGAGGCCCTGCACATTACAGTTATGGGACCCAAAGGGCGTTGGGTTGAAGTTCAGGTACGCAGTGAGCGTATGGACGAAGTAGCCGAAAAAGGTTATGCAGCACACTACAAATACAAACAGGGTGGCGCAACAGAAGAACACGGACTTGAAACCTGGCTAAACCTGCTTAAAGAAGCTCTCGAAAACACATCGGGCAATGCAGTAGACTTTGTAGAGGACTTTAAGCTGAATCTTTATGCCAAAGAAATTTATGTATTTACCCCTAAGGGAGAGATCAAATCGC
This sequence comes from Flavobacterium suzhouense, assembly GCF_042684765.1. Classification (NCBI taxonomy): domain Bacteria; kingdom Pseudomonadati; phylum Bacteroidota; class Flavobacteriia; order Flavobacteriales; family Flavobacteriaceae; genus Flavobacterium; species Flavobacterium suzhouense. The sequence continues at coordinate 61,957 of NZ_JBHUMD010000006.1, forward strand.
TGCCAAAAGGAGCCACCTCTCTGGATTTTGCCTTTAGCATTCACTCTGAGATTGGTGTAAAAACAAGAGGCACACGCGTAAATGGCAAACTGGTTCCGTTAAACCATGTACTTAACAGCGGTGACCAGGTGGAAGTTATTACCTCGCCCAACCAAAAGCCTAATCCGCACTGGCTGGACTATGTAACAACGGCCCGCGCTAAAAATAAGATTAAGAATGTACTTAATGAAAGTACCAAAAAAATTGCCGAAGACGGTAAAGAACTCCTTACCCGTAAGCTGCGTCATTTAAAAATTACACTTAGCGAAAATGTTGTTAATGAGCTAGTAAACTACTTTAAGCTAAAAACCAGCCTTGACCTGTTTTATCGTGTAGGCGTTGGAACCATAGACAACCAGCAGCTTAAGGATTATGCAGCCCTGAAGAGCAATACGTTCATGAACTTCTTTAAAAGCAAGATCAAACGTTCGCCAAGCGTACCTCAGGAACAGATACAAAAAGAAGAGATCAGCCGTAATTACGACCTGTTGGTTTTCGGTAAAAATGACGATAAACTGGACTATAAGCTATCCAACTGCTGTAACCCCATTCCGGGAGATGATGTATTTGGATTTATTACCATAAATGAAGGTATTAAAGTCCACAAAAAAGACTGTCCGAACGCCATCAGGCTACAGAGTAATTATGCATACCGCATTATGCCTGCCAAATGGATCGATTCGTCACAGGAAGAATTTAAGGCAACACTTAAAATTACAGGTATGGACACCCTGGGGCTTACCAACGAACTTACCAAAGTAATATCCAACAATATGCACGTAAACATCCAGAGTATATCACTTAGCGGAAATGCAGGGATATTTAACGGGCAGGTTACAGTCGTAGTACAGAACAATACCATACTTAAAAAACTTATAGACAACATTAAAAAAATAGATGGCATAGATAAAGTAACGAGGATAAATAACAATTAAGCTTAATGCTTTCACTTAACGAAATTTAGATTATCTTTGCACCATCGATACAAATACCATGGAAGATAATAAAAACCAGGACATTGTAAAAAATGTTTTTACTAAGTTCCTAGAAGACAAAGGCCACAGGAAAACTCCTGAGCGCTATGCTATACTTCAGGAAATTTATGACAGCAAAGAGCATTTTGACATTGAATCGCTGTACATAAAGATGAAAAACAAGAACTACCGTGTGAGCCGTGCCACGCTTTACAACACGATAGAGTTGCTTTTAGAATGCGGGTTGGTAAGAAGACACCAGTTTGGACAAAACCAGAGCCATTACGAGAAATCGTATTTTGACAAGCAGCATGACCATATCATTATGACTGACACAGGAGAAGTTATAGAGTTTTGCGACCCAAGGATACAATCTATCAAAAAAACGATAGAAGAGATTTTTGGTATTGAAATTCATAACCATTCTTTATACCTTTACGGCCATAAAAAACAATCTGCAACGGAACAGGAAAAACCTGTTACTGAACAACCTGTTGCAGAACACTAATAAAGGGCTCGTTTAGAAAACGATAAACCAACCCTGAAAAGGATTGGTTTTTATTTTTAGTAATTATCCGAAAAACAATTATTTCAATATAACAAACAAATTAAAGGAATGACCGTAGATTTGCTGCTTGGATTACAGTGGGGCGACGAAGGTAAAGGAAAGATCGTTGACGTACTCACATCAAAATATGATATTATTGCCCGTTTTCAGGGTGGACCAAATGCCGGACACACGCTTGAGTTTGACGGTATCAAACACGTTTTAAGAACTATACCATCAGGTATATTCCATAAAAACTCTGTTAATATCATAGGAAACGGTGTGGTTATGGATCCTGTTGTTTTCCAGAAAGAGATAGAAGGACTTGAAAAATTCAATATCGATATACAGTCACGCCTTCTTATTTCAAGAAAAGCACACCTCATTCTTCCTACTCACCGCCTTTTAGATGCTGCTTCTGAAGCTTCTAAAGGAAAAGCAAAGATTGGTTCTACGCTTAAAGGTATTGGCCCTACTTATATGGACAAAACCGGAAGAAACGGTCTTCGTGTAGGTGATATTGAGCTTGACAACTTTGAAGAGCTTTACCGCCATCTTGCAGACAAACACCAGGCAATGATCGATTTCTACAATGTAGACCTTCAATACGATCTTGCTGAGCTCGAGGCTGAATTCTTTGCTGCGGTTAAAGAACTTAAGAAACTTACTTTCATTGATAGTGAAGAGTACCTGAACAAAGCTATGAAGGAAGGAAAAACAATCCTTGCTGAAGGTGCTCAGGGATCGCTTCTTGATATTGATTTCGGAACTTATCCATTCGTTACATCTTCTAACACTACTGCTGCAGGAGCATGTACAGGTCTTGGTATTGCACCAAACAGAGTTAAAGATGTATTCGGAATTTTTAAAGCATATACTACACGTGTAGGTAGCGGACCATTCCCTACTGAACTATTTGACGAAGATGGTGCTACTATGGCACGCGTTGGTAACGAATTCGGTTCGGTTACAGGACGTGCAAGACGTTGTGGTTGGTTAGACCTTGTAGCGCTTAAATATGCGGTTCAGGTAAATGGTGTAACTGCCCTTTACATGATGAAAGGTGACGTACTTTCAGGTTTCGACACTCTAAAAGTATGTACTGCCTACAAATATAAAGGACAGGAAATTGACCACCTTCCATACAACATCGAGCCTGAAAATGTTGAGCCGATCTTTGTTGATAAAAAAGGATGGGCTGCTGACCTTACAGGGATGACTACTTATGAGCAGCTTCCTGCTGAACTTAAAGAATACATCGAGTTTATTGAAAAAGAACTTGAAGTGCCTATTAAAGTTATATCTGTAGGTCCGGACAGAACTCAGACAATAATGAAATAATACAGAAGCCGCTTGAAAGAGCGGCTTTTTTTATCCACACAATAAAAACTCCACACTCCTATTCTTGTTGTTTTTATGTAAATTTGTTCCAAATTATTAAAACTTGAAAAAGCTTCTTTTTTTATTCATTGCTTTTATCGCTTTCTGTGGCACTTCGCTTACTGCCCAGAACACTAAGCAAATTATTATAGAACACGTTGATTTCAGTGAAATGAACCAGACTGAAATTCCCGGTGCCGTAGTGCTTTCAGGGAACGTGAGGGTGCTTCACGACGGAATCAGGATGACCTGCAATAAAGCCTATCACTTCACAAAAGAAAACTACATAAAGCTTTTTGGAAATGTAAAGATGAATCAGGGTGACACCCTATTCATGGATGGGCGTTATGCTGAATATAACGGTAATAAAAAGTTTGCTTACGCAACAGGAGATGTTGTTATGCGCTCGCCGGATATGCGACTTACTACCGATACCATTAATTTTGACAGAACTATCCAGCAGGCTTACTACAACTCTTACGGAACGATTGTAAATGGAGAAAATACACTAAAAAGCAAATCAGGACGCTATATTGTTGGACAGAAAAAATATGAATTCAGGACAGCCGTAGTACTTACCAATCCTAAATATGTATTAAAATCAAACCATCTTGATTATTACACTAATTCAGGACATTCATATGTATTCGGACCATCGACCATTACCAGTAAAGAAGATTTTATTTATACTGAAAAAGGGTTTTACGACACCAAGAAAAACGAAGCTGAACTGCTTACCAATTCCTACATAAGATATGGTACGCGGGTAATTAAAGGCGATAAGCTTTATTATAACAAGCCGAAGAATTATTCATCGGGCACCAATAATGTCAGGATTACTGATACCATAAACAAATATATAATGGAGGGGCATTTTGGCGAAATATACAGAAAACCGCAAGGCGATTCTATTGTTATGACCAAACATGCAGTTGCCAAAACCCTTGTAGAGAAAGACACTTTGTACACCCACGCTAAGCTGATGATTGTTACCGGAAAGCCCGGAGAACGCATTATCAGAGGCTATAATAATGCCCGCTTTTACAAATTGGACATGAGTGGAAAATGCGACTCCATACATTCGGATGAGAAGAAAGGATTAACACAAATGATAAAAAGACCGGTTATCTGGAATGGCGACAGCCAGCTTACCGGCGATATAATTCATATTATTTCGAATAGCAAAACCGAACAAATAGACTCGCTGAAGGTCCTTGGCAATGCATTCATAATACAAAAAGACACCATAGGAACGGGATACAATCAGGTTAAGGGTAAAAACCTCTATGGAAAATTCCGGGATAATAAACTCTACGAAGTTGACCTGATAGGTAATGCCGAAAAGATTGTATACATGTATGACAAGACTGAACTTTTCGGTATTGATAAAGGGAAAGGCAGCAGCATACACCTCGAGATAGTAGACAACAAAATAACAACTGCGACACTTTTCAAAAAGACTGAAAGTGAAGTTTATCCTGATTCAGAATTCCCTGAGAATGTGCGGAAATTCAGAGGGTTTGTATGGCGGGGCGACGAGATGATACTCTCTAAGGATGATATTTTCCCGCAGGAAGAAAAAGACCTGCATGATAAGATCGTTAAGAAAAGTGATGCCGATAAAAAAGTGGAAGATAAACCTATGGATCCTCTTAAGAAAACACTGGAGTACGACAAGAACAATCCGCAACCAAAGCCAAAACCTGAAAATCCTTAGTTTTCATTTGCAGTCGAAGTTTTCAGTTCTTCTAACATACAGTATTAAAAACGAAGACACCCTTTCTTCGGTAAATTCCCCCTTTGGGGGTTAGGGGGCTAATATGATCAATGATTTTTTAAAATACCAGGCACAGACTTCACCTTACCCATTAGGAATGGAAGTTTCTCATGCTGTGGGCTCCTATATATTTGATACAAACGGTAAAAAGTACCTTGATTTTGTTGCAGGTGTTTCAGCTGCCAGCCTTGGCCATCAGCACCCAAGAGTAAATCAGGCTATAATAGACCAGCTGAACAAATACAGCCATGTTATGGTGTATGGCGAATATGCCCAGCATCCCTCAGTTGAATTTTGCAAACTGCTTGCTAAGCATATGCCCCCTCAACTGAATAAAACCTATTTGGTTAATTCAGGAACTGAAGCAACAGAAGGTGCATTGAAGCTTGCCCGCAGGGTTACCGGCCGTAGTCAGCTCATATCATGCTTTAATGCATATCACGGAAATACCATGGGCTCTATGAGCGTTATGGGATTTGAGGAGCGTAAACAGATATTCAGGCCACTTATCCCTGATGTTGATTTTATTACTTTTAATAATGAGGAAGACCTACAGAAGATAACAAATAAAACTGCCGGAATCATTTTGGAAACCATTCAGGGTGGTGCAGGCTTTATACAGCCTGAAAATGAATTCCTGAAAAAAGTAAGGCAGCGTTGTGATGAAGTTGGCGCTATGATGATACTGGATGAAATTCAGCCGGGCTTTGGACGTACCGGAAAAGTATTTGGCTTCCAGAATTATGATGTGGTTCCGGATATCGTAGTTATGGGCAAAGGAATGGGCGGAGGAATGCCGGTAGGCGCTTTTACAGCCAATGAAAAATATATGGACCTACTGAGCCACGACCCTAAATTGGGACACATAACAACCTTTGGCGGACATCCGGTTATTGCTGCAGCCTGTCTTGCCACACTAAAAGAAATTACAGAGACTGACATAATGGCGCAGGCACTGGAAAAAGAAAAACTTTTCAGAAAACTGCTTGTGCATCCACTTATAAAAGAGATACGAGGCGAAGGCCTGATGATTGCCCCTATGACCGAAAGTGCTGATATCACTAATGAAGTGATACTTCGTTGTCAGCAAAAGGGTCTTATTTTGTTTTGGCTGCTATTTGAAGGGAAGGCAATACGCATTACACCTCCCCTAACGATAAGCAATAAAGAGATAGAAGAAGGATGTGGCATTATTATTGAAGTTATGAATGAGATTCTTGCAGAGCAAAACAATAATTAACAATAAAATTTGTTAATTAAATTGTTCAAAAGAATTATAAATTATTTCCTATTGGGGTGTACATTTCGTAACTTTAATAAGGATAATTTTAAACAATTGGAGTATGAATTTGAGCCACGAAGAAGAAGATTACAGTTTATCCTTATCAAAGTTTGAATCTATGTTGAAAACCAACAAAGTATTCTTCTTTGACTCCGAAGAGTTTGAAGATATCATTCTTCATTACCTTGACACCGGAAAAATAAATTTAGCTAAAAAGGCCTTAAAATTAGGTTTGGAACAACATCCCAAATCAACAGGCTTAAAATTAGTACAGGTGGAGCTTTTGGTATTTGATGATAAGCTCGATATCGCCGAAAGATTGCTGAATGACCTTTATGCAATTGAACCTACCAACGAAGAAATATATATCCAGAAAGCAAATATTTATTCTAAAAGAGACCAACACGAGAAAGCCGTAGAGCTGCTTGAAACCGCTCTTAAATATACTGATGATTTTGCCGATGTATATTCGCTTATTGGTATGGAATACCTTTTTATGGACAATTTGGAGCTGGCAAGGGACAACTTTATCAAATGTCTTGATGAAGATACCGAAGACCACTCTGCCTTATATAATGTAGTATACTGCTTTGATTTCCTTGACCAGAATCTTGAAGCTATTGAATTCCTGAATAAGTTCATTGACAAGAATCCGTATAGTGAAGTGGCCTGGCATCAGTTGGGACGACAGTATTATGCCGTAAAAGACTATCCGGGAGCGCTTCGCGCTTTTGATTATGCAACCCTTATTGATGATGCTTTTCTGGGTGCTTTCCTTGAAAAAGCAAAAACCCTTGAGAAGCTAAAAAAATATAGGGAAGCCATAGACTGCTACAATATCACAATGGAGCTTGATGACCCTACCTCATTCGCTTTATTACGCGTAGGTAAGTGTTACGAGAGACTTGGTAATTTTGAGCAGGCACTGAACTTTTTCCTTAAAACGGTTCACGAAGACCCATTATTGGATAAAGCATGGATAGCAATAACCGACTTTTACATTCGACGTAAAAATTACCAGAAAGCGCTTTACTATGTAAACAAAGCTATTGGTATTGACAACGAAAACAAACTGTACTGGAAACGTTATGCTATCATCAACAGGGCACTAAGCTTTCACGAAGAAGCTGAAGAAGGTTACCGTAAAGCCGTTGAATTTGGCGATTACCAGCTTGACACATGGCTATTCTGGACAGATACGTTAATTACCCTTGGCGAATATGAATCTGCGATTAAGGCTTTACTTGATGCTACGGAATATTTTCCTGAAGAATATGAGATCGAATATCGTTTAGCCGGATTGTATTTTATGCAGCACGAAGAAGAGAAAGCCGTTTTTCACTTAAGCAACGGATTACGACTTGGCTTTAAGCACCACACGCTTATCGAAGAGTTCTTCCCGGCAATATGGTATTCAGACATTGTTCAGGATGCTATCAAAAAGCAGGAGAAAAAAAATAAATAATTCACTCTAATAAATTATAAGCCTGATTATGGAAACATAGTCAGGCTTTTTTATTTTTGTCGCATGAAACCAATCTACCTTATACCATTTCTGGCCTTAGCTTTAAACACTCAGGCACAGACACAAAATAACACTGAAAGTCCGGTAATCAACAACAGCAGCGCAGAATCAGAGACTGAAAACATCATTTATAACACTTCAGGTCTTCAGGTGCAACCTGAGTTTCCGGGAGGTCTAAAAGCTTTTTATGACTTTATACTTTCTAATTTTAAGGATCCAATAGTAGAAGACGGTCCTAAAACATTAAAGGCATATATTTCTTTTATCGTTGAAAAAGATGGAAGTGTCACCAATATAAAGGTATTGCGCGATCCGGGATACGGAGTAGGCAACGAAGCTATAAGGGTTCTTAAACTATCTCCAAACTGGAAACCAGGGGAGCAAAATGATAAACCTGTGCGTGCCAATTTTAATTTACCAATAACCATAAACATACCGGCTCCCGAGAAAGCAACTCCTGAAACAGTCAAAAAACAATAACAACAATATACTCATAACAAAAATATTAACCTGAATTGCTTTGCGCTTAATCAGGTTTTTTTATTTTTATGAAATGAAGAAATTACTCGTTTTAGCTTTTTTGTGGCGCTTTGCAACCTGCACTGCCCAAACAACATTGGACACTTTAATAAAAGTAGACTTTTTATACATGGAGGAGTTGATGACTAGCCCTTTACCAGGGATAAGTGTTGACGCAGATTATCCGGGAGGGATAAATAATTTTCAAAAAGAGCTAAAGAAAAAACTAAGCAATGCTTCTGTAAAAAAACTAAACCGTTTAAAAGAAACTTCAAAGTTAAATTTCACTGTTGAAAAAGACGGAAGTTTGTCAGATATAAGTATTTCTTCATCGGATGATAAAAAATTAATAAAAAACATCGAGCAATCAGTTAAGCTAATGCAAAAATGGAATCCTGCTATTAAAAACGGAAAGCCTTTATGCACACAGATGTCTTTAACCCTAACACGAGAATAATTTGAAATCAAAACGTTTTGGCCTTGTGGGCCGTAATATAAACTATTCCTTTTCAGCAGGCTATTTCAAGGATAAATTTGAAAAAACCGGACTGGATAAATATACCTATACCAACTTTGACATTGAGGACATTTTCCAATTACCGGAAATCATTGAAAACACAAAAAGACTGAAGGGACTTAATGTAACCATTCCGTACAAAGAGGAAGTGATTCCTTTATTAGACAAGCTATCGCCCACAGCAACTATAATTGGCGCTGTAAACACCATTGTCTTTACTAAAAAAGGAACAAAAGGCTATAATACCGATCATTACGGCTTCAGAAAAGCGTTAGAGCCATTATTAATGCCTCATCATAAAAAAGCACTGATATTAGGAACGGGTGGCGCATCAAAAGCTATTGCATATGCACTTCGCCGACTGAAAATAGAATATGACTTCGTTTCGCGAACAGCTACTGATGTAGTATATGGTTATGAAGACCTCAACAAAGATATCTTTAATGATTACCAGATCATCATTAATACTACTCCCCTGGGCACTTTCCCTAACATGAAAGAATGCCCTCCAATAGATTACAGCCTTTTTACCAGAGAACATCTGGCCTTTGATCTTGTTTATAATCCTGAGGAAACAGAATTTATGAAACGTGCCGCACAAAATGGCGCTGCAACATCTAACGGCTATCAGATGCTGGTACACCAGGCTGAAAGAGCCTGGAAACTATGGAACCGAAAATAAATCAATCAGTTTTAAAAAATCATTAATAATCTTTAAAAACACCGCCGAAATATTCAGAAATTAAGGTTTTTCTTTGAATTCTGAACTGCCTTTCTTATCTTTCGGCAATAAAGCAATATAAACTTAAGCATCTAAACAATGTTAGAAGAAAAGAATGATAACCTGCTTAATGCAGATGGAGAGCAATTAAACGAAGTAAACGGTACACTTCAAACCGATTACACGGCTGAAAACGACAACAATGAAAACGAGGAAGCACCCGTAGTTCACGAGACTGAAGGGCAGCTACCTTTTGCCCCTAAGGAAATCCTTGAGGCTGCTAAAGTTGCCGAAGAGCCGGAAGAAAACACTGATAATGAAACAGCTGAACAAACAAAATCATTATCTGCTGTTGAGTCTATAGACGAAGCTAATGCTGAACAGGGTGAGGATGAATCTCATCTTGAAGCAGAAGATTTTCCTATGAAAAACTACGAGGAGCTATCTATGGATGAGCTTGCTGCAGAACTTGAAAAGTTTGCAGCCGTAGAGAAAGTAATGTCGGTTAAAGACCACGTTGAAGAAATCAGAAAAGAATTTTATTCTAAATACAATCACTTTATTGAGGAGAAAAAAGACGAGTACAGCCATGAAAACAATGGCGACACTTCAGACTTTGAATACCACTACCCTCTTAAGAGTAAATTTGACGCCCTTTACAACCAGTACAGGGATAAGAAAAATACACACTTCAAAAAATTGCAAACTGACCTTAAAGGAAATCTTGAAAACAGGTTAGCAATTATCGAGGAGCTTAAAAATGTTGCTGAAGGCGGCGAAAATATTAAAGATTCTCTTAAGCATGTAAGCGAATTGCGTGAACGCTGGAAAAATGCCGGACCTATACCTCGTGACAAATACAACCACGTTTGGAACAACTTCCACTTCCATATAGAACGTTTTTATGATCACCTGCACCTTGACAGGGAAGCAAGGGATATGGATTTTAAACATAACCTTGAACAAAAACAAAAGATCATAGCTCGTGTTGAAGAACTGGTAAATGACGAAGACATTAGTAAGGCTTTCCGTGAGCTTCAGGCACTTCATAAAATATGGAAAGAAGAGATCGGACCGGTATCAAGAGAACACCGTGAAGAGATTTGGAACCGTTTTAGCGAGCTTACAAAACAGCTTCATGACAAACGTGAGGCACTTGTAGCTAAAAGCAAAGAGCTTGAAGAGGCCAACCTTGCAAAGAAAAAAGAGATCATTGCTCAAATAAATGCTATATCTGAAGAAAAGATAACTGCTCACAATGCATGGCAGGGACAGATTGACCGTATTGAGGCTCTTAGAGAGCAATTCTTCAAAGCCGGAAAAGTTCCTTTAGAGGTTAACGAAGAAACCTGGGCATCATTTAAAGACGCCGTAAGAAACTTTAATACAGTTAAGAATTCTTTCTACAAAGACATCAAAAAAGACCAGCAGGAGAACCTGAATAAAAAACAGGCACTTGTTGAGAAAGCAAAATCACTTCAGGACAGCGAAGACTTTGCTGCTACAACTGCTATTATGAAACAGATACAGGACGAATGGAAAACCATCGGCCATGTACCAAGAAAATATTCTGACAGCGTTTGGAAAGAATTCAAAGCAGCTTGTAACCATTATTTCGACAGGCTTCACGCTAAGCGCAACGAAGCAAACCACGAAGAACTGGAAGCATTCGACAAGAAAAAAGAATACCTGGAGCAACTTAAAGGATTTGAGCTTACAGGTGAGCACAAGACCGATCTTGATGCCATTAAAAAGCATATTGAAAACTGGAAAGGTTTAGGCCGTGTTCCTCAGGCAAGAAGACATATTGAAGGTAAATTCAACAAGATACTTGATGCATTGTTCGAAAAACTGAGCCTGTCTAAGAAAGAAACTGAGATGGTGCGTTTCAGCAACCGCCTGGAACAACTTTCTGAAGGTGATGATACCCGCAGACTGGAAAACGAGCAGCTTTTCATTATGCGTAAGATTGACGAAGTACAGGGAGAGATCTTCCAGCTTGAGAATAATATACAGTTTATTTCTAACGCTAAAGGCGACAATCCTTTTGTAAAAGAAGTACAAAAAAGCATTGAGCGCCACAAAGAAGAACTTAAGACCTGGAAAGACAAGCTTAAACAAATCAGGGAGCTTAAAAAACAGCAACAGGAAGGAGGAGAATAAAACCTCTTATTCTATATAACAAAAGCCGGCTAATAGCCGGCTTTTTTATTGAATTTATCTTGTAGAAACTTTTCTCAATTATCAGTCAAGGATTGCAAATCCGCGACATCGGGTTTAAAATAAATAACTATAAAGAGAGTTTTCTGAAATTTTATCTTCTCTTGAAGTCAAAAGACAAATGTATAAAACATCCTCTTTTTCATAAAATATGCAATCAATTGATTGTCCCGAATTTTCAACTTCGCCATAAATTCTTAAATTATCATCTTTATTTAATTGTATAGTGAACGTATTACAAGTAGTGTATGTTTCATTAGTAGATTTATCTAGACTTTTATGCTTAACAATTCCATCAGAAGAAAATTTTATGCACTTAATGTTATCCGCTTTATTGAATAAATCATTAGAGTAATGTAATTTAAAAGTATCTGTATTAATTGCTCCATAAATTGCATTTATATGTTTAAAATCTTCACCACTCTCCGTAGTAAAACTTTTGATTGCACTTTTTTGAAGTTTAATTACAGTAAGAGTTTTTTTGTCATCTATATCATAAATCGAGGCTATAGTATCCGATTCGTGTAAATAACTACCAAATACTTTAAAATCTCTTTTAAAAATTCCATTGAGATTAAATCCAGTATTTTTAACAAACTTGAGCGAAGGAAACGAACCTTCGCATGAAAATAAAAAACATAATAACACTATTAGTAAATAATTTCTTTTTTTCATTTTATATTATATTTTAACGTGCGTCAGCTAAGACTGGTACAATCGCACCTCTTGTTGCAACAATTAATAACTCTGTAATAGTGTATCTCCCTGTTCTCCAGATGGATCGGATATAGTATATACCTCTTGAGGATAGCGCGGATTTGTAATCCGTGCAATTACTTCAACAAATCTAACAATAATTAACAAAAAAAAGAGGGGCCGGCAACCAATAGCCGAACCCCTCTTATGAACTAAAAACTATTACTCTGTTACTGTTTTACAATTTTAAAAGTAGCAGTTCCGCCATTAGCTCCGGTTGCCATAAGCAGGTACGTAGCACTTGGCAGTGATGAGATATTGATCTGAGTTGAAGTCGCATTCACTTTTTGGTAAAGTACTTTCTGACCAAGAAGGTTATAAACAGAAAGCTCTGTTATATTTTCTCTTCCTTCGATATTCATAATATCAGAAGATGGATTTGGATAAATTACAAGGTTCGCAAGAGCGAAATCGTCAGCACCTAATACTATATTTACAGTTATAGCAAGCACTTCACTCTCACAATCACCTACAGTTTGAGTTACCCCATATACAGCACCATCAATTAGTGGTGTAGTTGCAGGAATTTCAATCCATACATCTTCATCTAAGAAGTACCATTGTACTGTAGCACCAGCAATGAACTCAACTTCAAGATCACCGGCAGTCTGGCCGTTTTCATAATCTTGATCTGCAGGTCCTACCGGTGCATCCGGCATAGTAGTAACGACAACATCAACTGTAGCAGCTATACTCTCACACTCACCCATTGTTTGTGTTACAGTATATTGTCCTGACACAAGAACATCATTAGGAGTTACAGGATCTCCTGTTGGAGAATACCAGTTAACAGTATAACCTGCTGTAGCACCAGCCTCAAGATCTGCAACAAAAGCTTCTCCACAGAATGTTTGCTCAGCAGCCGGGAATGGCGTAGGAACATTCGTTAATGCAATCGTAGCTGCTGTTCTCGGACTTTCACAACCATCAACTGTTTGCGATACATAGAAAGTTCCTGCTGAAACCAATCCTACAAGCTGTACAGTACTTGTTTGTGAGCTGTACCAATTAAATGTTGCATCAGGCAGACCCTCTACCGGTAATTCAGCAAAAAGTGAGCTGTTACAGATAGCAAAGTTTTGCGCGGCAGGAGCCGCTATACTATTAAGAGTAACAGTTATTGAAGCTCTGGCACCTTCACAGTTACCTACTGTTTGTGAAACATAATATGTAGTACCCGTAATAACCGGAGTAGACGCATCTAATGACGCTGTAGCTGTAGCACTAGCATACCAGGTTAGAGTTGCTCCTTCTTCCGCTGTAACAGGAACATCTGCAAGTGTAGAACCAAAGCATATCAACTGTGGAGCCGTAACCGGAGCTGCAACAGCATCAAAAACAACTACAGCTACTGCATCTTTACTGCTCTCGCAGCCATTGATGCTTTGTGAAACATAATAAGTACCTGTTGCTAATGCAGTTGTTGCTGTAAGCGCTGTAGTACTGGTTTCAGAAGCATACCATTTTATAGTATTTCCTGCAGCAGGTGTAGCCTGTAAATCTGCAACGGTAGCACCTGCACAAAACTCCTGATCCTCAACTACAGGAGGAGTTACAGTATTAATTGTAACCTGAACTGTAGACTTGGCACTTTCACAAACAGCTATAGTTTGTGTAACATAATAAGTACCCGTTGCTAATACCGTATCCGATGTTAGTGGCGTAGTACTTGTTGATGTCGCATACCATTTATATGTAATTGAAATGTTAGGGTTGGTCGGAAGATTCGCAACCGTAGCACCTGAACATAATTGTTGTGCGGGTATTACCGGAGATACAACAGAAGCAATTGTAACCTGACAAGAAACTTTAATACTTTCACAAACACCAACTGTCTGAGAAACATAATAAGTACCTGTGCCTAGTACTGTAGTTGGAGCTAAAGTTACAGTAGCTGTTTCAGAAGCATACCATTTTATAGTTCCATTAGCCTCGCCAGTTGCAACCAAGTTAGCCACTGTAGCTCCTGAACCTGCACAAAAAGTTTGTGCTGCTACTGTAGGAGGTGCTATAGTAGTTACTGAAATAGCAACAGTAGCTCTTGCACTTTCACATCCTCCCACAGTTTGAGATACATAGTAATTACCTGTAGCAAGAGCTGTAGTAGCCGCTAAAGCAGTACCACCTGTCTCGGCAGTATACCATTTGATATTTACACCTGATGTAGTCGTTAAATTTGCCACAGTAGAACCACCACAAAGTGTTTGTGGAGCTGCTGTAGGCAATGCTGTAGGAGCCAGTGTAACAGTAAATGCTGCAGATCTTGCACTTTCGCAAGTACCTATTGTCTGCGACACATAAAATGTTCCGTTTGAAACTGCTGCAGTTGATGCAATTGCAGTGCCACCTGTCGGCGCTGTATAGAATTTATAAACAGCACCGGAAATACCGCCAACAGTAAGATCTCCCATTGTAGCCTGAGGACAGATATTTTGGTTTGCAGCTGTTGGAGTAGCCGGTGTAGTACACGTTGCATACGCAAGGTTTATGGTAACTTTCCATGTGTTGTTATCGATTTTGCCATAAGTAACATTACATCCTGAACCACCCCACACTCTCCAAACTCTTAACTGGAACGCAACTGTTCCTTCAAGATCATTTGCTATAGATATACCTGTACGGTTGTAAATCGCTGTACCTCCATTACCTGTAGAAGTAGCTATACTGGCCTCTGTAGTATTGTTTGTTGTACACGCTAAGATAGATCGTTGCTCAGACATGAATAGCCCTCCCTGCGATGTATAGTTATAACTGGTTGCTACCGAAGCAATCTTAAATCCTGGAGGGATTGTAGCTGTAAGGTTAGCAGGACATGTTGGAACAGTAGTTAAAGTAGGCGCAGTGTTATATTCACTATTAAGATCACCTGCTGTATACGTTAAAACAATCTGCCCCGGTGTGAAAACAATTTGTTTCCAAAAACCTTTAGTCGCACCACAATTAGATCTTATCCAAAAATAATAAGACGATCCAATAGCAAAACCTGTAAGTGTTTTAGTTGTAACGCCTGCCGCAACACTACCAGTAGGTGTTGTAGATGCAGTTGGCGGAGTAGCAGATGCAGAAGTATAATACTCATAACCGCTTGAAGGCGCCGAAGCAGGAGCCGTCCAGTTTATCACAGCACCATCAGTAGTTGAAGCATAGGTTAAATTTGTAGGAGATGGACAGCTGGTATAAACATCTGCTGAAAAAGCAAAAATATTTACAACCTCACCTCCTGTAGAGGTTTTAGTTACCGTAACACTCTGTACAAGTTTAGACTGATTTGCCGGTGATATTGCAAGCGTAATCTGATACATCCTAGGATTGGTTGTACTAGATTCAAGCCCGTTAGTCTGCCTGTTAATACGTCCAATACCCTGAATTGCTGGAGGCGGATTTGTCGCATCATACCAATCCGGTACTGAAACACTTGTAAAAGTCTGACTGGTAGCGTCGCTAAAATTAACAACAGCTGTTACTGTACCTGATCCACTCCCAGTTACACCCAGCATATAAAGTGTGTTAACTGCCATAGGTGTAGTAAAAGCAATAGTTCCGGATGTAGTTCCTGTAGCAAGCCTAAGGGAATTGTTTCCTGATAAAGGAGCCAACTGATAACTTAACCCCGGTGTTGCTGTTACAATGGAATTAATTAATCCATTAGCAGGCACACCATAAGTTATTGCTGTCGATGATGCAGTAGCCTTAAAATCTGTGGCTACGTAGTTGTAATTTACTCCGTCAATATCAATAGACGTAGAGCTAAGAGCAGATCCTACTCCATTAGCGATAACGTCGGCATTGAGACCGGAGGCAATCGGCATGGTTTGATACTCCTGTGCTGTTGTGGTCCCTACAGCAAAAAGTGTCATCAAACCCAAAATTAAATTAGGTAATTTTCTTGTCATTTAGCTAAATTTAGGTTAATGTAATTTTTAGAAAATTAAGAAATTAATACCTAAAATTTCAACGTTTTACGTTAATTACATTTTTATAACAAAAAAGCCTAAAACAAAACCCTAATAAAACTTTAACAAATATTAAACATTAAAATTTAACACAAAAAAAGCATAAGTAGTTAATAATCTACAGATTAATTCTACGTACATCAATTCAGTGAGACCGGAATTTTGTACGAAATTAACTGCGGTTCTTTTACAATCTTCTTTTCATACCTTGGAGTGATTGAAAAATCCATAAATTTTTCATCTTTATACTTTATATGTTCTATGATAGCAGAGACTTTAATGTTTACATCTATAGGCTGTACATAGTTGTCGTTTATCAGCACCAAAGAAAATGCACCCTGAAGCATTCCTCCATCCACAAAGCGTTTATAAGCTGCTATCCCTTTACCCTCATCGATTGATTTATAGGACTTATCCTGAAATAAAAGTTTATTATTAGATTCATTCAACAAAACATAACCAACATCTTCTCCGTTGGAAGGCAACGCAAGATTAGTCAGTGCACCGGCAGCGATACCACCTAATGGTGTTGTAAAATAACTGGCCGCTCCCTGAACGGCTCCCACTATCATTTTACGGTTTTGGTTCCAGTATTCATTACTTTCCTTCCCTACTCCTACCCAATAAGCCCAGGCCACAACTTTTTTGGTTTCATCTTTACCAATTACATTTATCGGAAGAGAAAAAGGCACGCTAACCCTTGTTTCTCCCAAAGTAGTTTTAGCCTCCACCCTTTGATTTTTATCCATCACTACTTCCTCATATTTTTTCTCGAAATAGGCTACCTTTCGTGTCTTTTGAACCTTAAGGGTATCATATCCAACAACAACATCTTTTGTAACCGAATTCCAAACCGTATCCTGCTTTGTTATCCATTTTACAGATGTTACGTGATTTTCAGTTTGTTTTGATACCGGTATACGTACAATCTTAACTGTACACAATCTTACATCTTTAGCAGCATTGCTAAACCTGAATTTATACACTGTTTTATTACCAATAATAAATTCCCTGTTCTTTTCTTTCTTCACTTCATGCCCTTTGTACTTGTATGTTTCGGGATATTCAAAAACAGAAACCTCGTCAATAGCGTTTCCGTTAACCTCCTCAACTGTCAGTAACACCTTGTCGCCCGCAGCGAAACTGTAAAAAAGCTCTTCGGATGATGACGGATTGATACGTAACTGCAAATCGGCTACGGTTATTTTTTGCCCAAAACAAAGAGCTGTAAACAACAGCAGGGCCAGAAATTTGTTCATATAGTAAGTAAAAGTGATTTATAGTTTTTTTGCTTCATTCCAAAAAACATCCATCTCGGCAAGCGTCATATTAGCCAATGGCTTACCAAGCTCTGAAGCCTTGCTTTCAAGATACGTGAAACGCTTAATGAATTTTTTATTGGTACGTTCCAGAGCATCTTCAGGATTGACATTAAGAAAACGGGCATAGTTAATCATAGAGAACAATACATCTCCAAATTCAGACTCTATTTTGTCCTGATCTCCGTTTTTAACTTCCTCCTGGAATTCTTCAAGTTCTTCCTGAACCTTATCCCATACCTGATGCGGTTCTTCCCAATCAAAACCAACACCCTTTGCCTTATCCTGAATACGACTGGCCTTAACCAATGCCGGAAGACTCTTTGGCACGCCCTCCAAAACTGATTTTTTACCTTCTTTGAGTTTGAGTTTCTCCCAGTTTTGCTTCACCTGTTCCTCGTCTTCTACCACCACATCACCATAAATATGGGGATGACGGTAAATTAGCTTATCGCAAATTTCATTAGCAACATCAGCAATATCAAAATCGCCGGTTTCACTACCTATCTTTGAGTAGAAAACAATATGGAGCAATATATCGCCCAACTCCTTCTTTATTTCCTGAAGATTGTTATCCAGAATAGCATCACCTAATTCATATGTTTCTTCTATAGTCAGGTGTCGCAGGCTTTGTAATGTCTGCTTTTTATCCCAGGGACATTTCTCACGAAGGTCATCCATGATGTCCAAAAGGCGATTGAAGGCATCAAGCTGTTGTTGGCGTGTATTCATTTGGTTATTTTTTGTGTAAAAATAAAAAATCCTGCCTTCTGTTTTCAAAAGGCAGGATAGTATTATTAAGATAGTAATTAACTATTCTTCAGCTTTAACCTCTTCAGCAGCAGGAGCAGTAGCAGCTACCGGAGCATCTTTAGAAACAAGCCCTTTAGCCTGAAGCATGTTGTACCAGCTAAGTATTTTTTTGATATCAGAAGCATATACTCTGTCTTCATCAAACTCAGGAAGTACTTCTCTAAAGTATGATTCAAGCTTAGCGTTATCTTCTTTATGAGATAATGCAGGTCCGTTATCCTCTTTAGTGGCTATAGCTCTAAATACTTCAGAAAGGCGAATTTCTCCTTCATACGTATAAACAGAAATCTCAGAAAGTAAACTAACATTGCTTCTAAGCCCTACAGTTACTTTTTTACCATCAACAAGTGATTCTGCAACAAAGCCTGTACGTGTCTGTAATTTCAGTTCATATAATCCCGGTTTTCCGGAAATAGATAATATTTTCTCGATGCTCATTATATTATTTTTTTAAAGGAAGGCAAATATCTAATCTTTGGCCAAAAAAACAAAAATTATCTGCCTTTTTTGGCAATAAATTTCATTTTATAGTCAGGCCTTGTTTTCCCTTCCATAATGTTTTGCAATTTCTTTTTAATCAACGTTTTTTTAAGGGTAGATATTTTATCTGTAAATAAAATACCCTCAATATGATCATACTCGTGCTGTATTACCCTGGCAATTAAACCATCATATACATCAGTATGCTTTTTGAAGTCCTCATCATAATATTCAATAGTTATCTTTTCGTGACGGTATACATCCTCGCGTACTTCCGGGATACTAAGACAACCTTCATTAAAGCCCCACTCTTCACCTTCTTCCTTAAGGATAGTTGCATTTATAAAGGTCTTTTTAAAACCCTTAAGCAGTTCCTGTTCTTCTTTAGAAAGATCTTCATCATCACTGAAAGGCTCAGTATCAACTATAAAAAGACGGATAGCAAGCCCTACTTGTGGTGCAGCAAGCCCTACGCCATAAGCATTATACATTGTCTCATACATATCGGCAATGATTTTTTTAAGCTCAGGATGATCCTTGCTTATTTCCTCACCTTTTTTTCTTAGTACAGGATCACCATATCCTACAATAGGTAATATCATAATTAGCTCGCTTTTAAATTTTTGAGACAGGCAAAAAAACACCTGCGTTTTGAGACTGCAAAAGTAATAAATTAAAATGACTTGCCATAAGTCCTTCAAATGCTAAAATTTTGTGAGAATTCACGAGCCAAAACACAGTATGATTGGCGCATTCCTTATCTTTACACTTAAGTTTTACTATATGCTCCAAAGGATACGCAATTTTACCGACAGCCATAATTTCACCAAGGCCATTATTGTTACGATTGCCGCAGCAGTCCCGGTAATTATCCTTTCGCAACTGGGCTTATTCCAGCTTGGATTCGCCATCGCATTAGGAGCCTTCCTTACCTACCCTGCAGATATTCCCAGCAATCTATTACATCGCACAAAAGGGTTGCTTACCGCTTCGTTTATTGTAGCAGGCTGCGTACTGATCGTAAATCTGCTACACCCTTTTAAACTGCTGTTTTATCCATTACTTTTCATACTCGTTTTCTTCCTTTCTATGATATCAGTCTACGGACAACGCGCCACCATGGTATCGTTTTCCGGATTGCTTGCCACGGTTTTAGCCACAGGCCACATTCATACCGGATGGGAAATCCTGCAATATACCGGACTGGTATTGGCAGGAGGGCTTATCTATACTGTTGTTTCGGTTTCATTTAATTACTTAAGCCCATATCGTTATACGGAACTCGAAATTGCCCAGTGCATGAAGCTAACAGCAAAATACATGAAATTGCGCGGTGACCTCTGGAATACCGATGCCAACAGAGCTGCCATTGTAGAAAAGCAACTTAATCTTCAGGTCGAGATCAATCTAAATCACGAAAATCTCCGTGAGATACTAATGCGTAACCGCTATAATAGTGAAAACTCAAACAGGGGGCGCAAAATGCTGCTTGTTTTCATTTCATTGATGGAAATATTAGAGTTGGCACTATCAACATCTTTTGACCATAGCAAGCTACAGGAAAAATTCAGCAATCACCCTAAGGTACTGAGCACATATCAAAACCTTGCTTACAACCTTGCTTCTTCTTTAAAAAAGATTTCAAAAAGCATCGGAGAAAGATCTAAATACATCCCTAAACATAAGCTGGTTGCCGATCTTGAAGCACTCGAACAGGCAATTATAGATTATGAAGCCGAATTAGGAAAAGAAGCTGCTGCCGAAGGTGTATGGATGTTATCAAACATGCTTCATTATGCTGAAAAACAAATAGAGAAAATCAAGATCATAGAGCGCGCCTTTACCGAAAAGATTAAGTTTAAAGAATTAGGCAGCGGAAGAGACAAAGACCTTGAGAAATTCCTGGCACCGGAATACTATCCGCTACATACCCTCAAAGAAAATTTAGGCTTCTCGTCTACCATATTCAGGCATTCCTCACGCCTTACCATGTGCATAGCCATAGGTTGTATACTGTCTTTTATTTTTCCACTTCAAAATGTATACTGGATACTCCTTACCATAGTAGTAATAATGCGCCCGGGATATGGGCTAACCAAACAACGCTCTTACCAAAGGATTGTAGGCACACTTGCAGGTGGATTAATTGCGTTTGCCATACTCAGCTTTATCACCAATTCTATTATTATTGGCACGCTGACAATTGTTTGTATGCTGTTAGGCTATGCTTTTACAGCAACGAACTACCGAATCGGAGCCACATTTGTAACCATTTATGTAGTATTTGTTTACGGAATGCTTACCCCTAATGTAACCGATGTTATCCAGTACCGCATACTTGATACCGCCATTGGTGTTGCCATAACTTTTGCTGCTAATTATTTCCTTTGGCCTTCATGGGAGTTTATGAACATGCCAGTCTTCATAAAAAAATCTATTGAAGCCAACAGAAACTACCTTATTGAGATTTCCAGCTTTTACAATAATAAAGGAAACGTGCCTACCTCCTACAGACTAGCGCGTAAAAGCGCCTTTATTGAGTTGGGTAATCTGATGTCGTCTTACCAGCGCATGACACAAGAACCAAAATCAAAACAAAAACAACAAAGCCAGGTATATAAACTTGCTGTGTTAAATCATACCCTGTTATCGTCATTAGCATCATTAGGCACCTACATACAGTCCCACAAAACCACCAATGCATCCGAAGCTTTTAACGTCGTGGTAAATACAGTCGTAAAAAACCTGGAAAATGCCATAGCGCTTTTAAACATGGATTTACAAGCCGAAGAAGCCCATCAGGCCAACAACGACGATCTGGCAATGCGTTTTACTGAACTTAAGAACATTCGTGCCCGCGAGCTTAAAGAAGTACAAATTACCGACGAAGAAGAATTCAGGCTTAAAATGGAAGAAGCCCACCTTGTAATTGAGCAATTGGTATGGCTTACCGGCTTATCAGAAAAAATACTGAAAGCAGCACGCCAATTACAACTAAAAGCATAAAAAATCCCGTCAATGCTATGACAGGATTTGTGAGTAGTAGTAAGGTATTGAAAAATTTTAGTTGGACTCTTTACTTTAAAAACGCCTCTTTGGGCGTCGTTATTAAGAGATACAATAGTAAACAGAAATCTTAAAACCATTTTACGGAAAACCGTAAAACATCTTCTTTTTAACTAATTTTTAACAAGTGTAGACGTTACTCAGCTTTTTAAAATTTTGCCTCCAATTTTCTCAAATCGTGCAACATCATCATCCGTTAGCTCTTTTTTACGCTCTAAGAAGAATTTAAATTGATCATATTCCTTTTGATCTATATTACCAATCTTAAACTCCTGTTCATTAATTTTTTCACTTCTTTATCCGAATAACTATTATGTATTACAAAAATTAAAGGTGAATATGCTTTTCCATCTTTATACCTCTTTAATCTTTGTGTTGACAGATAACCATACTTTTTAGTCATATCGATAAATTCAACAAGATTCTTCTCATATACTGCTACGTAAAAATCTTTACATTTGATTGGCTTAAATTCTTTAAAATCGAAACCAATAAATTCTCTCAGATCAAGAGTCGAAGGGTTATTTTTCACTATAGCATTCATAAAATAATACGGAAAGGTTTTATCTAGTTCAGTTTGCTTTTCCTTGGTCATAGTCAAACATTTTGTGGCTTCCTGATCAAGATAAAACATAAGTTCAAGCTTATCGAGAATCGCTTCTTTATCAACTTCTACCAAAGAATCCTTTTCAGCCTGCGCAAACCCTGAAAAAGAAACAAGCACAAATAAGATGAATAAAACTTTTTTCATAATAGCTATAGTTTGGATGGCATACAATATTACGTATTTCTCTATAAATAAATGAATTGTGATTTAACTAAAAAAAACCACCCGAACAGTATGGCTTTATTTCATTGTCAATGTAATTAATTATAAACAGCATTTTGTATCACTGCAATCTGGATCCATTTTTTATTATGTTTTTTCATTAAGATTAGCCCTGCTAAATCAGAAGAGCCTCCTCCAATCAATAGTGATGGATAAAACTGAAAAACGGCAAAATCTTTCTGCGTATTTAAAACTGGCCTGGAAAGATTGAAAACATAATTCTTAGCAGAAATATTACTAACAATAAAATCCTTGCCACGGATAGTTTTCTCAGGTAGAATAATAATTTTTTTATTCTTAAAATCACTCAAAGTCCACTTTTCGTTTTCCTTTTTAATCTCTTTTTTTAATAGATCTATTTCATCTTGATTTATAGGCCAATCTATCATTTCAGGAATAACCCATGTTTCCCTATAGTCATTATTTACTAATCTTTCATGGAAGCTTTTCTCATACAATTTAACACTCTCGCTTCTTTGTAAAGGCATCTCTATTACGAAAATGGTATCATAATTCATTTTAGAAAGCTCGACTTCTAAAAAATTATTAATCACATCATATTCTGCTTTTTGAGCAAATGATGTAACGCCACAAAAAATTAAAAACAAGCTGATTATATTTTTCATGAATTGTACAGTAATAGTAAACTGCATCCAAATTTAATTAAAAAAGCCACCCTTTTCAGGATGGCTTTATAATTATATATAACTCAGAATTAAATAGTAACCGTCGCTTCTAATCCAAGCATTTTGTCAGAGTGTTTTCTAACTTCTGCAAGTAATTCAGGGTTGTTATTTAGCGCTTTACCGTATGAAGGTATCATTACCCTAAGCTTTTGCTGCCATGCTTCCGTTTTAATCTGTTCCGGGAAACAACGCTCAATAAGATCCAGCATAATAGAAACCGCTGTACTCGCACCCGGAGATGCTCCTAAAAGCACTCCAAGTGAACCATCGGCACTGTTTATCACTTCTGTACCAAACTCAAGTTTACCGCCCTGCTTTTCATCTTTTTTTATAACCTGCACACGCTGCCCTGCTGTCTCCAGTACCCAGTCTTCTTTTTTAGCGTCCGGAAGATATTCCCTTAGCGCTTCCATCCTGTCATCCTGTGACTGCGTAACCTGTTGGATAAGGTATTTTGTCAGCGACATATTGTGATAACCCGCCGCAAGCATTGGAGCAATATTGTTGGCACGTATTGAAGTTGGAAGATCAAAATATGACCCTTGTTTAAGGAACTTAGTACTGAATCCTGCATAAGGCCCAAACAACAACTCTTTTTTGCCGTTGATCATACGGGTATCAACGTGTGGCACCGACATTGGTGGCGCACCTACAGATGCCTTTCCGTATACTTTGGCATTGTGTTTTTGTATCACCTCTTCGTTAATACATTTTAACCATTGTCCGCTTACAGGGAATCCGCCAAAACCATCACCTTCAGGTATACCGGCTTTTTCAAGCAGATGAAGCGATCCGCCTCCTGCACCTATGAATACAAACTTACCATACACACGTTTTTTCTCACCCGTTGTAAGGTCTTTTATCTTAAGCTTCCATTTCGGGCTTTTTGCCGAACGTCTGATTCCCGAAACATCCTGGTTAAAGAACATATTCACGCCAGGCTGTTTTTCAAGCCATCTGAACATATCACGGGTAAGTTCACCAAAGTTTACATCGGTACCAATTGGCATATTAGTAGCAGCAATAGGCTGGCTATCGTCACGACCTTCCATTACCAATGGCATCCATGACTCTAATGTGTTCCTGTCTTCGGTATATTCCATCCCTTTGAATAAAGGATGTTTAGAAAGCGCTTCAAAACGTTTCTTTAGATAATCTACATTGTCAGCACCCCATACAAAGCTCATATGCGGTATGCTTCTCACAAAATCTTCCGGCTTAGAGATACGCTTTTGCTCAATTAGATAAGCCCAAAACTGCTTAGAAACTTCAAACCATTCCGCAATCTTAATTGCTTTTGAAATCTCTACAGTACCATTGGGCATTTCAGGCGTGTAGTTAAGTTCACAAAAAGCAGAGTGTCCTGTACCTGCATTATTCCATGCATCAGAACTCTCGGCTGCTGCAACATCAAGCCTTTCATAAATGTCAATTTTCACTTCAGGCATCAGCTCCTTTAAGAACATGCCAAGTGTAGCGCTCATGATTCCCGCGCCTATAAGAACCACATCTGGTTCCTGATTTATCGTTGTGGACATTGTGTAAATTTGAATACTGCAAATTTACTTTGAATAACTCAAAATTTTATCCTAAATCCGCAGGAATAGGCACAAATTTTAATTTTTATGAAAACACAAATAAAACTCTTTATTTTTTTCGTGATAAATAATCCTGTAACATAATTGTTGCCGATATCTCATCAATCAAGCCTTTATCCTGACGTTGCTTCTTTTTTAGTCCGCTATCTATCATTGTCTGAAAAGCCATCTTGCTTGTAAAACGTTCATCAACCCTTTCAAGCTGCATATCAGGAAACTTCGAAACGAATTTTGTTATAAAAACCTCAATTAAAGGTGCACTTTGTGATGGAAGTCCGTTCATCTGCTTGGGTTCGCCAATTAACACCTTTTCTACCTTTTCTTTTACAAAATAATCACTCAAAAAATCGATAGCTTTTTCCGAGTCAACAGTAGTCAGCCCGGAAGCAATTATCTGCATCTCGTCTGTCACTGCAATACCTGTTCTTTTAAGTCCGTAATCTATGGCGAGTATTCTTCCCATTTGTTTAGTTTAAAGTTTAAAGTTTAAGGTTATTTCCTCAACACTTTAAATTATTAGCAAATGTAATCTACTCAGCGGCAACTTTAAACTTTAAACCTTAAACTTTTAAACAGCCTATCCGTAATAGTAATGGAAAAGTAACTTTCTTATCGCCATTCTCCCAATATTCTTTCAACTCATCACGTATAATATCTACCGGATTGGTGCCATTCTGTTTTATACAGTGTTGTACCGCCGACCAGGTTTCAAGATATCCTGTAAGCTGTTCAAAAGTCCAGGTAAATTCATTTACAAATGGCTTAACCTCAATTTCTTCAAAAGGAAAAGGAATCGTAGTATAATTTTCATCGAGGTATTTACGCTCAGCATCCCAGTAAGGACCTGTTACATCATAATAAAAATGCTTCAGCAATGTATCAGCCTCACCATTTGCATTGAACAATCCATAACCCAAAACAGCAAAAATTCCATCCGGTTTAAGTATCCTGTACACCTCTTTGTAAAAGGCATCAAAATCAAACCAGTGTATTGCCTGCGCCACAGTGATAAGATCAAACTGGCTATTTACAAAAGATGTCTTCTCTGCCCTCTCCTTTATATAGGTGACATTATCTTTTTGTAAAGCATTGTTTAATTGTTTATCACTAATATCAGTACCATATACCTTTTCAAAGTACTTACCCAACTCAACAGCTACCTGTCCGTTTCCGGTAGCAACATCAAGTGCAAATTGTTTGTTTTTAGCAAAGGAAACAATATAGGCTATCATTTCCGAAGGGTAATACGGCCTATATTTAACATAGCCGTCTGCCTGTGTTGAAAAATTATCTTTCATGAACAAAATTTGTGATTTAGTAAAGATAATTCATTATGTTTGAAAAAGCATTGAAAGTGGCTTATGCCATCTTAAAAAACCGACTTATATTTGCCCAAACGACTATTTGAAATGCAAAATTTACAAAACCTTGTAGAACAGGCCTGGGAAAACAGAGACCTGTTAAAAGAAGAGGCAACAACAAATGCCATCCGTGAAGTTATTGAACTATTAGATTCAGGTAAGCTACGTGTAGCAGAACCTATCGAAGGCGGCTGGCAAGTTAACGAATGGGTGAAGAAAGCGGTAGTAATGTATTTTCCAATTCAAAAAATGGAAACCCTGGAAGCGGGTATTTTTGAATATCACGACAAAATGTTACTTAAACGCAATTATGCCGAAAAAGGCATACGCGTAGTACCTAATGCCGTGGCACGTTATGGTGCTTATATCTCATCGGGCGTTATTCTTATGCCAAGCTACGTAAACATAGGTGCTTATGTAGACGAAGGCACTATGGTTGACACTTGGGCAACTGTAGGAAGCTGCGCACAAATCGGTAAAAATGTTCACCTTAGCGGTGGTGTAGGTATCGGTGGTGTACTGGAACCTTTACAAGCTGCACCGGTTATCATCGAAGACGGAGCTTTCATCGGTTCAAGATGTATCGTTGTGGAAGGTGTTCGTGTTGAGACTGAAGCGGTACTTGGTGCTAATGTTTGCCTTACTGCATCTACTAAGATCATCGATGTTACCGGAGATGAACCGGTAGAAATGAAAGGTGTAGTTCCGGCACGTAGCGTAGTTATACCGGGCAGTTATACCAAAAAATTTGCTGCAGGCGAATACCAGGTTCCATGCGCACTTATTATTGGTAAACGCAAGCCTTCAACAGACCTTAAAACTTCATTAAACAATGCCTTGCGCGAATATGACGTAGCAGTTTAACAGTTTTTTGATGGGCGAAAAGATTAGAATATCTGCATTAGCGATTGTTTTAAATGAAGAACACAACATCAGGCAATATCTTGACAATATGTCTTTTGCCGATGAGATTATTGTGGTCGACTCATTCAGTTCCGATAATACTCCAAAGATTATTCAGGAGGAATATCCGCACGTAAAGTTTTACCAGCGTGCGTTTGATGATTTCTCTTCTCAGCGAAATTATACACTCGAATTAGCAACAAATGATTGGGTAGTATTTTTTGATGCTGATGAGAGGGTTACACAAAGAGGTATTGACGAAATCATCGCTACTGTAAACGGCAATCCTGAAGAAGTTGCCTTTTGGTTTAAGCGTATCTTTTATTACAAAGGTCGCCCAATGGTAAATAACAGCTTCAATAAAGACAGGGCAATCCGTCTTTTTAGGAAGTCGAAATGTAAATATTCTGAAAAACTTGTTCACGAAACATTATCTATAAAAGGTAAAAGCGGTCATTTAACAGAATCTATCCATCATTACTCATTTAAGAGTAAGGAAGACTTTTTAGAAAAAAGGCTGCAATACTCTAAACTTAAGGCAAAAGAGCTTTACCAAAAGGGAGTAAAAACTAACTTATACCACCTTTCGGTAAGGCCTGCCTTTCGATTCTTTAAATACTATATTTTAGGTCTTGGTTTCCTTAACGGAAGCCGTGGTCTTGAAATTGCCGGAATTCTTGGCTATCACGTATATATGAGATATGTATACCTGAGAGAAATGGCCAACCATAAAGAAGACCCTAAAATCCTTGTTATTCAGCAAAAGATGATAGGTGACGTACTGGCAAGCAGTATCATTTGTGCAAATTTAAAAGCACTTTACCCTCAGTCAACACTGGATTACCTTATCTATCCGTTTACCAAGCCTGTGGTAGAAAACAATCCTACCATAGACAACCTTGTTCTTTTTGACCAAAAGTACAGAGACAGCAAATGGAAATTCATAAACTTCGTATTCGACATACGTAAAAGAAATTATGACATTGTTGTAGACGCTTATGGCATACTTGGAAGTAATATTATCGTTGGATTCTCAAAAGCTAAAACCAGGATCGGTTTTTACAAATCCTATTCAAGCTTCGTATACACCCATACTGTTGAAGAACTTAAAACACCTTTAACCAATGCCGGTTTAGCTCTTGACAATCGCATGCAGCTAGTGAGGGTGTTAGAACCGGTATTACCATTAGTAAACAGGCCTGAAATTCATCTTACACAAGAGGAAATAAGTTACGGAAGGGCTTTTTTAGACAGTAAAGGCATTCCTGCAGGAAGAAAAGTATACATGATAAGCGTATTAGGGAGTCTGAATATCAAGACCTATCCTGCTGCTTACATGGCACAACTGCTTGATTTAATTACCCAAAACAGTGAAGCTGTCCTTATTTTTAATTACATCCCATCTCAGCAAAAAGAAGCTGAAGAACTTTATAATCTTTGCAGCGATGCTACCAAAGAAAGGATTAGAATGGATATCAGTCCGGGAACTATCCGTGAATTCCTTTCGGTATTATACCATTGTAATGCGTTGATAGGTAATGAAGGCGGTGCAGTAAACATGGCTAAAGCCCTTTATATACCAACCTTTACAATATTCTCTACATGGATTAAAAAAGAAGCCTGGAACTCATTTGAAGACGGCACCAATACAATATCAGTTCACTTAAAAGACTTTAAACCTGAACTGTATGGAGATACTTCACCAAAAGAAATGAAACCAAAAGCAATGGAGCTATATAATGCTTTTACACCTGACCTTATAATTCCTGCACTCAAAAAGTATATAGAAATTAATTAGAAAAACTATAGCATAAATTAAGTTGCCACAAACCAGATTAATTAACACAAGTAGAATTGTGGATTAATTTAGTTTGTGGCAATAAATTTTATCTAATCCTAATATTTCTTTATTCGTTAGAATCGATACCTACAGGTGTTTTAATCACTTTGTTATCGCGGGTATTTTTACGAATAGCATAGTTTTTCTTCCATGTCTCTTCATTCACATAACCCCTTTTATGATCAAGATGAACACAAACAGCATTGTATCGTATTTGTTTTGATTTAAGCCCTTTATTAAAGAGCCTTTCGCCAAGTTCGCGATCCTGTCCACCATATTGCATTTCCTGGTTAAAACCGTTAATAAAAACCAGATCGGTTTTCCAGCCTGAAGCATTATGCCCGTTCCATGTAGCCTTAGTAGGAGTTACAAAGTTCAGGAAAGATGCTATAAAACCTTTAGCCGAAAGCTTAAGCTTATTTTTATCAGGCAGCCCCATTCCCGTAAGCCATTTTACATCAAAACATCTTTGAGAAACGATATCATCTTTAGTAATAGCTATTGAAATATCCATAGGAAGTTTAAAATAACCACCTGACAAGAAATAACCCGGCTCACGGAATTTGATATGTGTAGCTACAAAATCTTGACGGGGAATACAGTCGCCATCAGTAAAAATAAGATAGTCGCTGCTAGAGGCCATAATCGCCTTATTAAGTATCTGTGATTTTTGAAAACCATTATCTTCCTGCCACACATGTACTAACGGCATATCAATCTCCTGACGAAGCCTGTCTAAAAGTTCTTTGGTTTTAGGCCTCGAACCATCATCGGCAATAATAATCTCAAAATCTTTTTCGGTTTGTACACTAAAGCCCCATATTACTTTTTCAAGCCATTCCTCGGCATTATAGGTACTCATTATAACAGATGCTTTCATTTTTTTTACGTTGCTTAGATACTTCGGTGCCGAGTTACTTAGATTTCACCTCAATAAACCGGTAACTAAGAAACTTGCGAAGCACAAAGATATTATTTTTTTTTCAGGCCAAGTTTTTGCTTAAGGGCGCGTTTTCTGTGGAATCGGTTGGCAAAATACTGCGTATGTTTTACCATTAACTGTAACACCTCTTCATACGGCCTACCATAAAGTTTGGCATATTCATCGCTCATTACTTCAACAAGGGCAATCTCAGGTGTTAACTTCGCCATATTGATAATCCTTTGTTCAAAAGACATCGAATTATGAAACTCCATCCTGTTCAGGTCTACCAAAAAGAACTCATAAGTTCCCTCTGCTGTTTTTTTAATCAGCGTATTGCCCGGAGTGTGATCCAGAAACTCCACCCCTTTTTCATGAAGCTCAAAAGAGAAACGCGTAAACTGCCTTAATATAGTATTGTGATCAGGATAATCAGGTATTTCAATCAGCTGTCTGAACGTAAGATCTGCTTCAAGCTGCTCACTCATATAATAACTATCCTGCAATGAAAATGCTGCAAGATTTTCAAAGTAAGCAATGGGTTGAGGAGTTCCTATCCCTTTTTCAAGCAATATATTGGCAAACTCATACGAGCGGCGTGCCTTTGACTTTCTGAAAAAACGATAAACAAACTTGTTGATAAAATTTGGAATTTTGAATGACTTTACATTAACGGTGCGATTCCCAAGCTCAAACAGTTTTATCTTATTCCTTTTTCCATCTACAAAAAGCTGTCCTGTAGCATCAAAATGTTCAATAATATTTGTTATTTCCTGAGTCTGCGAAAGAAATTCCGGATGTATGACTTTGTTCATTCAGCAATTGCAATTTTATACAAAAGTAACTATTTTGAATTTCTTAGTTCAAATAATTGGTTTATTTTTACCCTCCAAACAATAAGCCCGCACATGTTCAATCACTATCTCATTACCCGTTTTAACCTAAAAAACCCCAAGTGGGACGTTACTAAAAACAACGAAACACTGCTTACAGATGAGTGGCTTGAACACAGGCTGTGGCTTTTTCAAAACTTTTGTTTTCCGTCGGTTGCAGCACAGACCAATAAAAATTTTACGTGGCTAATTTACTTTGACTCCACAACACCCGACACTTATAAACAAAAGATAGAAACCATCGTTGGCAACGAACCAAACATTCGCATCTTTTATATTGATGGAATGCCTGCCTTCTACCCTGAGATCAACAAAATCATCACGAGCGAAGCAGCAGACAAACCTTATCTTATTACATCAAGAATTGATAATGATGATTGTATAAGCAAGAACTTCATAGACGAAGTTCAAAAACAATTTGCCAGCCAGGATTATATGGCTATTGATATTATAAATGGTTATTCACTACAGATAAAACCGGTTATTATGCTGGGCAAAAAAGAGCATATCTTTAATCCTTTTATTAGCCTTATAGAGAGGAATGAAAACCCTAAAACTGTTTGGGCTAACGATCATAACCATTGGAAAAAAGAAACCCGTGTAAAACAAATTACCGGAAAAAGATTATGGATGTCTATCATACACGAAAAGAATAAAGTAAATGAATTTGACGGTTATGGCAACATTCCATGGAAAAGCGTAAATGATGAATTCATTGTTTCCGATAATATGAAAGCTACCATAGCCAACGAAATTTTACCTTACAATAAATGGGCATGGACAAGCTTTAAAAATGAGCTATATGTAAAATGGGTTCTGTTTAATAAAACATTTAAAAAAGCCCTGGGCATCTATAAATTAAAGCAATAACTAATGAAAAAAGCAATAGTTGTAGTACCCATCTACAAAACAAATCTTGACGAGAATGAGATGCTGTCCCTAAAAAGGTCTGTTAAGATGTTACACCAGCATCCGTTTGCCATTGCCTGTCCTGAGCATTTAGACATTACACCGTTAAACAGCATTCTCGCTCCGGTACATTATACCATACATCGCTTTGAAGACAGTTATTTCAAAGGAATTGCAGGATACAATAAGCTTATGCTTTCGGAAGTGTTTTATAACAGCTTTAATGAGTATCAATATCTGTTAATTTGCCAGACAGATGTTTTCGTTTTTGATGACCAGCTGGAGTACTGGTGCAGTAAAGGATATGACTATATAGGTGCACCCTGGATCGCATCTAAGCAAACTGCCATAACTAAGTTACTATTAAATATAAATAACAGCTTTAAAAAGAAGAAAAAGAGAACAGAGCATTTCTTTAAGGTTGGCAATGGAGGATTCTCACTACGAAAAGTTTCAACCATGCAACGCATTGTTAATGAACAAAAAGATAATATTGAATATTGTCTGACAAACCCTAACGATTTGAGCCATCATATTGAAGATGTATATTTCTCTCTGGTTGCACCTGCACTTACCGAAATGAAGATTCCAGCCTATACTGAAGCCGTGGGCTTCGCGATGGACAGGAAACCGGATATTGCCTATAAGCTTAACGGTAAAAAATTACCTTTTGCAAGCCATAGGTTTTACAATCGTAAAGTAAAAGAATTTTGGACACCAATAATTGATAAAATACAAAAAGCGGGTTAAAACCCGCTTTTTTATCGCTTATAAAAATGTTCTGAGAACTTTTGCTGTACCTCTTCACGCTTAAGGTACTCTGGTAAGCTTTCAATGGTAGGCATTACCTGAAATTCCATGTTTCTCCCCAATATATCTTTTCCACTACAAAGACAATCATTGATAAAGTTCTCATCCTTTATCCTGTCGAGGTTATATTCAGTATGCGAAAAGGCTTCCAGTTTTTGCTTAATCTTGTTAAACCCTCCCATAAATGTAAAATGCCAGCCTGCATTAGGAATAATATCATACACTTGTTTTCTACGGAGAGTACGCATTAGCGTTTTGCGAATCCTAACCGGTGTTTGTTTCAATAATTTGTAAGGCAGCATAGCAGTACCAAACCATATACCGTTTACAGACTCTTCTTTTGTCATACGGCTTTCTTTGTCATAGATAAGCTTATGATTAAAGAAATACATGAACATATCCATCTTTAATCCATATATCCTGTCAATACCCTTTTCCTGATATTCCTTGATAACAGATGCTCTTGGAATCTCATCTATATCAGAGATTAGAACAACATCATCCAGCTTACATCCTTTAAGGCCTTTAAGTATGCTGTTTCGTTGATAAAACTCCAGTTTCCAAGGCGAAAAAGGATTAATTACAGGAATAAATAACGGATATTTTGTTAATTTCACATGAATGATTTTATGCAAAAATTTTGCATACCGCTCTTTATTTTGCTCGAAAATAAAAGGCTTGGCATCATTCTGAAACGTCCTGTCGGCTTCAACTATAACGAACTTATCCACTACTGAGTCCATTTCGTTGAGCCTTATTTCCAACAAGTCTAACTCGTTGAAAAAGATAAAGCAGTCGTATACCATTATGGTAAAAAGATTAAATTGTTTGGGCGGCGAAAATAATCTTTTTTAACATAATTACGTTTAAAAACAACTTTACTTTATTATAAAATAAATTATCCTGCCAATTTTATCCAACAAAAACATAACCAACTAGCTATCAAACACTAAACAATCAAAGTCTGTATTAACTAAAAGCCTTATTTTTACACTCAGAAAAAACGCCTTTAATGATAAAATTTCTAGATCTGCAAAAAATAAATCTTCTTCATCAGGAGGAAATAGAATCACGATTGCTCAAAGCCTTCAGAAGCGGCTGGTACCTACTGGGTGAAGAAGTAAAACAGTTTGAAAAAAATCTATCTCATTACATAGGCGCAAAGCATAGCATAGGCGTTGCAAATGGATTAGATGCACTACGCCTTATTTTTAAAGCGTATATTGAGATGGGCTTTATGCAGCCAGGAGAT
The DNA here is from genome assembly GCF_042684765.1 of Flavobacterium suzhouense. Classification (NCBI taxonomy): domain Bacteria; kingdom Pseudomonadati; phylum Bacteroidota; class Flavobacteriia; order Flavobacteriales; family Flavobacteriaceae; genus Flavobacterium; species Flavobacterium suzhouense. The sequence goes on from NZ_JBHUMD010000006.1 coordinate 95,848, forward strand.
GAAGTCATCGTTCCGGCAAATACCTATATAGCTTCTTTACTTGCCCTAACTGATAACAATCTTATCCCCGTTCTGGTGGAACCTGATATTAAAACTTATAATATTGATATTGCCAAAATAGAAGAAAAAATCACTCAGAAAACAAAGGCAATAATGGTAGTGCATTTGTATGGTCAGGTGGTTTTTAGCGACGAACTTACAGCACTTGCTCAAAAGCATAACCTGAAAATTGTTGAAGACAATGCTCAGGCGATTGGTGCCGTATGGAATGGCACTAAGACCGGAAATCTGGGGAATGCTGCAGGGTTCAGTTTTTATCCCGGAAAAAATCTTGGTGCATTAGGCGATGCAGGAGCTGTTACTACTAATGATGATGTCCTTGCCAAAACCATAAGAGCATTGGCCAATTATGGCTCTGAAGAGAAATATGTAAACAAGCATCAGGGACTTAACTCAAGGCTTGACGAGATGCAGGCAGCAGTGCTAGACGAAAAACTGAAGCATCTTGACACCGAAAACGACACACGAAAAGCCATAGCTAAATATTATATTGACAATATAAATAACACTGCTATAATGCTACCTGAGTTGCCCAAAAACAGTAATGAGCATGTATGGCATTTGTTTGTAATCCGTACAGCTAACAGGGATAAACTACAACAGTATTTAAAAGAGAATAATATTCACACCCTGATCCATTATCCTATCCCGCCACACAAACAGGCAGCATATCCTCAGCTAAATGGATTATCTTTGCCAATAACTGAGCAGATACATCGCGAAGTATTGAGTCTGCCGATAAGCCCCGTGCTAACCACAGAAGAAGTACAAAAAGTTGTTGATACTGTCAATAATTATCAATAAATGATCAGGAACATTATTTTTTCAATTATTCTATTATCTCAGGGACTTCTGTTTTCTCAGACCAGAATACTTGATCTTTGTGCTATAGAGCCCGGAGAGAACTATCCGGACAATATGCCAAATATCTTAAACTGGATCAACAAAACTATCCCAAACACATTCGGAACTGGCCTACAGGCATCCAATCAAATATCAGCCGGATTCTATTCTTTCGCTTTAACCAGTACTAAGCCTAATGTATTTACGCTATCCGGATTTAATGGTATTAAACTATCTTTCACTACAGAAAAAACATTTAACAATGGTGTCTCTGTTCAAAACATAACACAATATTACCCGATAGAATTTGATCATCCTATCAAACAGATAAATTCCAGATTTAATCCTGCTACCCTTAAATATACCCCAAAAGAATATTTTGACGATATACTTTTAATTAGCCGCCTTGAGGATTTTGATTTTATGCGCGATGCAATAAGAACATTTACGCAGCCTGAAAATAACGAAAGTAGCGTGAAAAAATTCATCGATGATGTTAACAAGGCAACAAAAGCCAATTTTAAATATCCAGATGAAGATAGCTTAGAGTCTGTTTATAAAATAGTAAGCAACAGTAAAAAAGATGTATTTGATATTGTATATGAAACCTATATAGCAAACGATGATAATAATATTACGTTTGAAAATATGGAAATTGTTTTTAGAAAATCGCGAACCGGAAAGGAAGTAGTTAAAACAATAGACGAAGCGAGAATATTAACTATTTCTACCGGGATGGGAAAAAATGAAATTATCGAATTTCCATCGGAACTGCTACAACCGGTAAATCTAACAGTTGTTGATGACAATATCATCAAATTTGAATATAAGAAACTTGATATAAAAATAGATTATAAAAATAAACAGCTTCTATTGTTTTTTCAGGGAAAATTAAATCAGCCCGCAAAAATAATGTCGGGAAAAAAACAGGTAATTACATATAAGGAAAAAGAATATAAGTCACGAACTACTGATGATAAGAAAAATGTAAAAAAGACCTATAAAGAAAAAACAGGTGAAAAATGGGTATCTGTTAAGAAAGGTACACCTATTGACAATCTGACCAACTTCATTTTTATCATCGGTGAAAAATCGACTAAGGTTATTGCCTACAAAAATGAAGATGAAAAATTTGAACTTCTTCAAAACAAAATGCCTTAATACAAATAACAAAATGAGCACTCCCGATATAAATAGCGAAGTACACAACGCTTTTGAAGTAATAAAAAATGGCGGAATAATCCTTTACCCTACCGATACGGTTTGGGGAATAGGCTGTGATGCTACCAATCCTGAAGCAATTAAAAAAATATATGCTTTAAAACAGCGCGAAGAAACCAAAAGCATGATCGTGCTTATGAATTCTGATCGTATGATGCATACCGTTTTCAGCCAGATACCCGAAGTGGCATGGCAAATACTTGATCTTTCAGAAAAGCCAACTACGCTTATACTGGATAATCCACGTAATGTAGCTCCTAATATTATTGCAGAAGACAAAACTCTGGGCGTGCGCCTGGTAAAAGAACCGTTTTGCTACAAACTGATGGAACGCATGAAAAAACCACTGGTTTCTACTTCTGCAAACATTAGCGGCAGGCCTACCCCTAATTCTTTTAAAGAAATTGACCATCATATTTTGGACGGCGTAGACTATATCGTAAATTTGCACCACGATAAAATTGCCGCTAAACCATCTACCATTATAAAACTTGGTAATGATTTACAGGTTAAAGTGATACGACCTTAATGGAAAATAAAACTTCATATAAAGAAGCGCTAAATAACAGGATATTTGACATTACCTCGCAGGCTGCCGGAGAACTTAACGTAGACAGTTATGTTATTGGCGGTTTTGTAAGGGATCTCCTTTTACAAAGGGATTTTAAAAAAGACATTGATATTGTTGCTGTAGGCAGCGGTATCGACCTTGCTGAAAAAGTCTCTTCCCTGCTTCCTAACAAACCTAAAGTTCAGGTATTTAAGAGCTATGGCACCGCCATGCTTCGTTTTGAGGACATTGACATTGAGTTTGTTGGCGCACGTAAAGAGTCATACAACAGGGACAGCCGCAACCCTATAGTGGAAACAGGAACCCTTGAAGACGACCAAAACCGTCGCGATTTTACCATCAATGCATTAGCATTGTCATTATCTCCTGACAATTTTGGTGAACTGGTTGACCCTTTTGGCGGTGTTGAAGACCTGAAGAATAAAATAATCCGTACTCCGCTTAATCCTGACATCACATACAGTGACGACCCACTGCGAATGATGCGTGCCATACGTTTTGCATCGCAGCTAAACTTTACTATTGAAGAAGAATCGCTAAATGCAATTACCAGAAATAAAGAACGTATTAAGATCATTTCCGGTGAACGTATTGTTGATGAGCTGAACAAGATACTGATGTCTGATGTGCCATCCGTAGGATTCAAGTTGCTTCATCAAACAGGATTGCTACACATTATATTACCTGAACTTACTGCCCTTCAGGGTGTTGAGGAGGTAGAAGGTCAAACCCATAAAGATAACTTTTACCATACCCTTGAAGTAGTCGATAATATTGCACCAAATACACAGGATGTATGGTTGCGATGGTCGGCTTTATTGCATGACATTGGTAAGGCGCCAACAAAGAAATTCCACAAAAAAGTGGGATGGACATTCCACGGGCATGAGTTTTTGGGTGGAAAAATGGTAAAAAAGCTTTTCGAAAGACTACACATGCCGCTGAACCATAAAATGAAATACGTTTCTAAAATGGTAATGTTGAGTTCGCGACCTATTGTACTGGCTCAGGATATCGTAACCGATTCGGCTGTACGCAGGCTTATTTTTGATGCCGGTGAAGATGTAGAAGACCTGATGATTCTTTGTGAAGCAGACATTACTACTAAAAATGCTGCTAAATTCAAGAAATACCATAATAACTTTAAGATAGTACGCCAAAAGATAGTTGAAGTTGAAGAACGCGATCATGTACGTAATTTCCAGCCACCTATTACGGGAGAAGAAATTATGGAGATCTTCAACCTGAAACCATCAAGGGAGATTGGAGTACTAAAAGAAGCTATTAAAGAAGCCATACTGGAAGGAGAGATACATAACGATTATGAGTCGGCTTATAAGTTCATGATGGAGAGAGCAAAGAAGCTTGGTCTTGAAGCTGTTAAATAGTTTTGAGTTCAGGGTTTAAAGTTCAGCGTCATTGCGAGGTACCAAGCAATCTAAAAGAGATTGCCACGCTTCATTTCATTACGCTCGCAATGACATACAGTGTGTCATTCTGAATGTAGCATTGCGAAATGAAGAATCTCTTGAGATCCTTCCTTCATCTGGATGACAAAAGAACCTGACATATATCATAAAACAGATTACGGATTACCCCGTAATTCGCAATAAAAAACAAGATGAAGATTAGCTTCCAAAAAATCACGAAAACTGCAATTATTCTCGTTTACTTAGTAATCGTAGCCGGCGCATTAGTGCGTATGACAGGCTCAGGAATGGGTTGCCCGGATTGGCCAAGGTGTTTTGGCTATTACATCCCTCCAACTGATATAAAAGAGCTGATGTGGTCTCCAAACCATCAGTTCAACAAAGGACAGGTAATCATTAAAGACGAAAAACTTTGGGTCGCCAAAGAAACCTTTACCACGACCGATACTTATGATGCATCTAACTGGGAAGAGTATACCAAACACGACTATGCCGAATTTAATCCTGTACACACCTGGGTAGAATATGTAAACCGTCTTGTAGGTGCCCTTGCAGGCGTTGCTGTTTTTGCTATGGCCATCGCTTCATTTGGTTTTTGGCGAAGGAAAACAAGTATTATACTGCTTTCATGGCTAACAGTATTCATGATGGGCTTTCAGGCCTGGCTTGGTGCAACGGTGGTATATTCGGTACTGAATCCTGTTAAGATCACTATACACATGGTGATGGCGCTTATTATTGTTGCGGTTATATTATACATCCTTGACAAATCGAAAGCACTGAATTACGCTGCTATCAGCTTTAAAAAAGATAAACTTTTCAAATCGCTGCTTGTTACTTCACTTATAATCACATTAATTCAGGTAGTATTGGGTACTGAAGTTCGCCAGTTTGTAGATGAGCGCGTGAAAATGCTGGGGTATGAAAATATGCACCTTGTTATGGATAGCCCCATTATGCAGTTTTACTTCCACCGAACTTTTTCTTTTGTAGTATTTGGAATTAACCTGTGGCTGTACCTACGTAACAAAAAACTGAACCTTGGCTATAAAAAAACCACATGGGTTATGTACCTGCTGGGTATCGAAATCCTATCAGGAATCGCCATGTACTATCTTGATTTTCCTTTTGGTATGCAGACAACACACCTCGTATCAGCATCAGCTTTGTTTGGTATACAATTCTACATGCTGTTGGAAAGTTCAAGGAAAGAAGGGCAATATATAGCATAGTTTGTTCAATAAGCTTAACCCCAGAAGGGTGAAATATTTATAGCGAATAAAGTTACGAAACGAAAGAGCTCCGGAGGAGCGGCATATGTCGCTCCTCCGGAGCTTTTCGCAATCTATCTCATATACAACTATAAATATTTCGCTTCTCCGAAGCTAAAACAATCTTCTAAAGCATCATTATTTAGCATAGTTTTACATTTCCCTTACCACAAGTTTAAGAGAACAGAAGGTACCTTTACATTGTAATAAAAAAACAATATAAGCCATGCCAAATTCAACTGAACTTAAAGGAAACTGGGACGAATTTAAAGGTAAATTAAAACAGAAATATGCCGAACTTACAGACGACGATCTGACGTATGAGGAAGGCAAAGACGATGAAATGTGGGGAAAACTTGAACAGAAACTGGGCAAAGCGAAAAAAGAGATATTAGCTCTATTCCAATAGCCTCTTTTCCTTCAGGGTAACAACCACATATTCCGAAACTGTTCCATAAGCAGCAATCTGCTTATCGAACAGTTTTTTTATGTTAAGCCTTTTAGACTTCGGTATGCTTTTTACCAAATGTAGCTTTCCACGAACCACAGCACCATAATGGCCAAATAACTAACAACGGATGCAGGAACAAACGGGTTAATCTTATACCGTCAGTATCCAGTCCGAAAGCGGGATCGTGATTAATGTACTGGTTATAATTACCCGGGAAGATACAGATGAAAAAAATTGCTGTTATCCATCCCACCTGTACTCGATAACTGGTAAGGAATAACAATGAAAGTCCGAGCAGTAGCTCTACAACACCTGAAAGCGTTACAACAAGGCTTGCATCGAGCGGCACCCATCCCGGCACCTGAGCTAAAAACGGTTCGTGCAAAAAAGAAAGATGCCCTGTTCCGGTAAAGCATAGAAGACAGCCTAAAAGGATCCTGAGAATGTTTTGTGCTTTAGAATAATGTACTGGAGTTTCCATAGTAAGAGGTTTTTGGTTTAAACCAAAGTTAGCAATAAAGCTCTTACAAAAAACATTAATGCACTGATTTAAAACAAAATACAACTACCCCAACCAATTCCTAAAGTCGTTTACACGTTCACGGCTTACAATAACCTCATCTTCATTGTAGGTTGGCAGGATAATCTTAAGTCGTGAATTAGTATAGACAACTATATCTTTTATTGCATTAATAGAAACAATAAACTTCCTGCTTACACGATAAAATTTGGCTGGATCGAGTTCATTTTCCAGCTGCTCGAGTGTATTCTCTAACAGGTAATCACGTCCTTCTACCGTATGGATATACGTCCCTTTGTTTTCACTGTAAAAACATTCTGCATCTTCAATATTAATCATCTTGAGGTGCTGTCCCATTTTTACGGTAAAACGTTTTTTATAACTCTTTTCAGAAGGATTGGTCAGCATTTGCCTTATCTGGTCAAAATCCAGTGAAAGGTTCTGGGTTTGTGGCTGCAGGTTTTTGTATTTATTTACAGCAGCTTCAAGATCGTCTTCATCTATGGGCTTAAGAAGATAGTCAATACTGTTAAGCTTAAATGCACGAAGTGCATACTCATCATAGGCCGTAGTGAATATTATAGCACTTTTGATAGGTATGTTCTCAAATATCTCAAACGAAAGCCCGTCTGAAAGCTGAATATCCAGAAAAATCAGCTCAGGATGCGGATTATTACCAAACCATTCAAGGCTTTCCTCTACCGAATGCAGCATGGTTTGCGCCTCAATATTAAGTTTCTGTAATTTTCGCTGTAGTAGCCTTGCAGCCGGCTTTTCGTCTTCTATAATGATAACGTTCATTGGTGGTTGATTGTAATGATTTGATTGATTGTTTTTTGATTTACCTGTTAACAGGCTGATGACTGAACTATTGCTGACACTGGATTATTCCCATCTTTTGGTGTCATTTTCACCATTCTGATTTCGCCCCATCATTTCTTTTATTTTTCGTTCTTCCCAATTTTTACCCAGTACTATGTCTGTACCAAAAACACCATACCAGTGAAAGAACAAACCTATGCCCCAACAGATTGCTGTTGAGAAAGTACCCCATTCAAAAAAGACATCATCCGATCCGGTATTGAATGCTTTAATTATCAACAAAAAAGTATTAATTGCAAGGTATACAATCAGGTGCTTATAAAACCCCTGCATTGCCTTAACTTTTTTTCTTACTTTATCTTCTCTTATTTTATCTTCGAGTGAATTTTCCATTTTATTCGTATTTATTGTGTTGGTTTTGTTTATTGATTAATTCTTTAAGCTTTTTTTCTTCCCAGCTTTTCGGTAGTAAGTATTTTGCTCCAAATACAAACACCCCATGGGCTAACACTGCTAAACCGGCAACCCCTGCCATCATTATAAAGGCAGGACGCCAAAACGTTTCGGGCATGGACGTTTCCAGAAAAAACCAAAAGATCAGAAAAAGCAGGTTTACAGTACAATAAGTTATAAGGTGCACATAAAAATCCCTTAATTGTTCAACCCTTTTCTGAGCCAGAATAAAGTGAGCCATTTTCTTATTATCAGTGTTCATATTATTCATATTTATCCCGTTCCTGGTCTCTTTTATCCATCTCATCCATAAGCTGTTTCAACTTTCGCTCTTCCCATCCTTTTCCTAGAAACGGATAACAGTCAAATGCTCCCATACCATGAAAAAGTACTCCTACCCCCCATCCGGCCAGGGAGAACCAAAACCATTGAAATTGCGGGCTAAACCTTAGATTTATGTAAACCAAGATTGGAATAACAATACAATAACAGGTAAGGTTGATATAAAAACCCTTTATTTCCTTTACTTTTCTTTTTGCCTTATCGTAGGCTATTTTATCAAAATCTTCCATAATAGTTTATTGCCATTTTTTAGATTTTTCTCTATCCATTAATTCTCTCATTTTACGCTCTTCCCAGTCGCTACTAAGGAAAGGCATATAGTTGAATACATTCACGCCATGTATTACAACACCGATTCCCCATCCTAAAGCCGGATAAATAAACCATAAATGATCCGGTGAAGTTGCAAAGTTCAATATGGCCAACCCTATATTAATTACGATGTAAGATGCCAGGTTACCATAAAAGCCTTTAATATCCTCAATCTTTTTCTGAGCTTTTAAATAATTACTCTCTTCTTTATTATAGTGGGTAGGTTCCATGATTCTAAGCTGTTTGGTTAGTATAGGTAACTTTACTGTAAAATGTTCGGCAGTTTCCTGTACCATTACGTTTCTTTCGGTAAGTATAGCATATCGGTTTACGATATTTTGCAATCCTACCCCTTTTCTGTCCTGTAAAACCTCTTTCTTTTGCAAGTCATTCTGTACCACCAGACAACCATCTTTTTCAAATATCCTGATATGTAACGGGCGTAGCGGACTCACAACATTATGCTTGATGGTGTTTTCTAAAAGCAATTGTAATGAAAGTGGTACTACCCTGGCATCAGGATTACTTATTTCCTGTACTTCATAAAAGATACTGTTCTCGAAACGCATCTTAAGCAGGTTCATATAGGTTTTAGCAAATGAAAGTTCTTCCTCTACACTTACCAATTCCTTATCCTTTTGTTCAAGAACATAACGGTATATTTTTGACAAGGATGTTGTAAAGCGCTGTGCATTGTCCGGATTCTCTTCGATCAGAGAACTCAAAACATTAAGACTATTGAAAAGGAAATGCGGGTCTATCTGATTTTTAAGCGATTCAAACTGAGCGGATGCAGCTCCTGCAATAAGCTTTTGTTCTTTAACCCTGCCTTCCTGGTAGCGTTTATAAAAATAAAAAGCATGTACTATGATGGTTACTATAAGTGTAACAATCAGGGCGACATAATAATTTGACATCTTCTCAGTAGCAAAAAAATCAGCAAACGATTCGCCCTCTACAACCACGTTTTCAAATATCCGTAACAGGAACATAATGAACACTGAAACCCCAAAAGATGTCAGAAAACCAAAAGCTATCCTTTTTACATTCATTATGGCCCTGTTGTAGACCTTATCGAAATAGTAAAATATAAATGCATTGGCCATATATAAAGTAACCGAATACAGCATTACAAAAAGAAACTGAAGCAAAAGCTCTCTGTTCCAGGTAAAGCTTCGTCCGCTTGCCATCGCCACAAAGAGCAGTACAATAAATATTATCATACCAATGACTACAGATTTAAAAAACTCTTTATACAGATTCTTTTTCATTGTGTTTTGCTTCTAAATTAAGATCTATCTTGTCTTTAACCGCCTTTAGAACGGGTACTACAGCAGCCAATATCCAAAAAACAAATATGAACAACATCCATTGAACCGTTTCAGTGGTTCTTACTATAGCTTTATTTTGTCCCTGAAGTATCTCTAATATCTTTTCCTGCGAGTTTATATCTTCAACAGTTTCAGGATAACCAAAAGTACTCAGGCTGGGTGTTGAAGGAAGTAATAGGTACATCACCAAAAACATTGCACCTGAAATAAGCAACATAATCTGAAGGTTTTGAATACTGTCCCGCAACGGATGTCCTATTTTATGCCTTGCTATTTTTGTGTAAAAAACTCCTCCTATTATGAAAGGTATAATGATGAACGCTAAATTTAAATCCTCTAATAACATAAATATCTGCCTATATTGCCTTAATTACTTTTTACACTCCTTAAGTTTTTCCTGTGCCCTGTCTGCACCCCAGTTAGGATGAAAAGTCGTTTCTGGCTTAAAGGTAGCAAAAAGACCAACCGCACGCTCAATTTCTTTGCACATAGGTGCCGTATCCTGTCCGAAATAAGCTGCTCCTCCAATTTCAAATTCAGCCTTAGAAAAAACCACTCTTGGATTATTAGGTGCTAATATTTTTGCCTTGGCATACAATTCGTTAGCCTTTGCTGAATATTTCATTCCGTTGGTCATTGGGTCATAAACAATCCATGCAGTATAAATCAGGCATTGCATTACCATCAGTTCCGGATTGTCAGGCGAAATTAAAGTTGCCGCATCCTGAGCCTGCTGAGCTTTAGCAAGCAGTCCGCTAAGCTTCTCCTTATCTTTAGTCATAAAGGCATCTGTTGTATTAATAAGGGCAACATAATAATTAGGTAGCCAGTTATCTTTTTCAACTGCAGCTATTCTTTCAAACATAGCCGAAGCTTCAGCAGATTTATTTTCACCCCATAATGCAAAAGCCTTTTGCATACCGGTTTCATATTTAGTTTGTGCGGTTACAGCATTTGCTATAAGTAAAACGTAAAGTACAATTAGTCGTATCATAATAATTAATTTTAGGTTGTTGATTTTTTATGAGACAAAGATGGCTACATTACAACTTATAATAAAAAGTGTTTTACCCAATTGTAGAATTTCAAGGATGAATTGTAAATTACATACATTCAACCTAAAATTGACGCTGATTTTATATACTACGAAAACATTTTCTTAAAATAATCACAAATTTTTTGCTTAATAATTCCACTTTTTTTTACCACATATGATTTTACTTTTTATATTTGTTAAAATTATTGCCAACTAACTGATTATACAACAATTAAAAAGTTACGAAAATGCGTACATCTTTACTTAAATCTTTAGCTCTTATTGGCTTTTTCGCTGCAACCAGCTGCGGAACGAGCGAAGATGGCAGTTCATCGATTGGCAATGGAAGTAACGGAAATGCATCTTCTAATCTGGGTGGATCGTACAATATCATTTCAATGGTCTCTGACTTAAGTGTCGATCTTAATAATGATGGGGTATCTTCTAATGATTTGTTTACTGAGATTGATCCCGAAGTATTTAATACCCAAATACCTGAGCTGGAAATAAAACCTGTTGTAGTAAACAACCAGTTGGAAAATATGATGAGTTTTTATCTGCCTCATTCTAATGTTACCATTGAATCTCCTACTTCTACAGGAAGTGTAAAGTTTTCTAAAACCGGACTAGGATATGTTTATGAATTTGATAGCAATACGCAAACAATATCAATAGAGGATAGTACTACTCCCGGAAGTCAACCCGGCATTTATGGTCACATGGAAAGCATTGAAGTCTATGGGGCTAATGGTTTAAAAGCTATATTTACTAAATATTATTACGACTTTTCTGCACCTGCAGGATGGAAGCTACTAACAGTTACCTGTATCTATCGCAGAACATAATCTATTAAAAAAACTGTTGTTTTTTTATCATATCTGTAAAAATTGCACAATACTCTAGGGTAAACAGTTGTAATGCTGTTTGTCATATAAAAATGCCAAACAACATGAATCAGAAAGAACTTCCTTTATTAAATCCTGTATCTCTTCCTCATCCCGGAAAGTTACTCATAATTGAACCTTTAGACTATCCAAATCCTTATGATTTTCATCGAGCGCACAGGCATGATTATTTTGAAATCATTCTTGTAAAGAGTGGAAATGGTTTTCAGCTAATCGATTTTTCTCCATATAATATAAAAGAAGGGCAGCTTTTTACCATCTACCCGGGTCAGGTACACCTTATGGAGCGTAAAACTGCACAAGGTATGATCATTCAGTTCAAAAAAGATATTTTTGAGTTTATTCATCCTTTAAAACATTCTCATTTATATTTTTCTGAAGCTTCGTTTGACCTGGATGACGAAACTTTTACCCATTTGTATGATATGACTGAAAGTATCTGGGACCTTCTCCAAAAAGAAGAGCTTTCTGCCCTGTCTATTCACAAAGCATACAGCTACCTCCAGATTATCCTTATTACCCTGATAGAAAAGCACTGTAATAATACGGTGGATATTCAGGGACATCAGGTAGTAACCCAGTTCCTTTCATTGCTTCCTCAAAATATAAAGACAAAAAAGAAAGTTTCGGAATATTGTGATCTCATGAATTGCAGCTCTGATAAACTTAATCTTGCCTGTAAGAACAGACTGGGCAAAACCGCTTTAAAACTAATACACGAAGAACTAATACTCGAAATAAGACGTTTGCTACTTTTAAATCAGCTTTCGCTAAAAGAAATTGCCTACGAACTTAATTTTGACAGCCCGGCTAACTTTAGTGGATTTATAAAAGCAAATACCGGACTCACACCCACTGAACTTCAGTTATCTATACTCAAAATTTATAACTAATTTCGGTTTTTTAATAACCATCGGTTTAGAGAAGCAAATTAATTTTATAGTCAACCAAAATAACAGTAGCTATGAAAAAAACTGTACTCTTAACAGCCGTACTTTTTAGTATTACACAAAGTATAAATGCACAATGCAATGATGCAGTGCCATTGCCCTACGTCGAAAATTTTGATACGTCTCTCCCACCCGACTTACCAGACTGCACTTACTCGTATAGGCAAACATTTGTAGGCAGTGAGTGGGATTGTGCTATTGCGCCAAACAGCAGCTTTACCGGAAATGTAGGACGCTATTCTACCTACTCAGACGTAGGATGGGGAATGACATGCGATTTTATTCTTAGACCTGTTCAGCTGGCAGCAGGTTCAACATACAATGTGTCATATAAATATGCTAACGAGGATAATCAGGCAGCGATTGACATATTAAGGGTTTCGTTATCTTCTGCTAATGCAGAGATTCAGATACCGCTAGAATCACATGAGTCAATATCAGGAGCTGCACCGGTAAATCATTCGGTTGAATTTACCATAACATCAACAGCCACCTATTACCTTAGGTTTAGCCTTGAAACTTCAGGGAATCAGGGAATATTGTATTTAGATGATATAAAAATTGAGGAAACAGGCATAACAGGAATTCCTGACCCCGCATTAGCAGGAATAATATACTATCCAAATCCGGTTAAAGACCGTTTAACAATAACAAACACTACCGGCTCTGAAAACCTAGAGCTATACAGCATTACCGGGCAATTGTTATATGCACAACCATCTTCGGAAAATGCTACACTCATTGATTTTGAAAATTTCCCTGCCGGTATTTACCTTTTGAAGACCGGGCTTAAAAACAGTAACAAAACCATCAGTATAATAAAGGAATAAACTAAAAACGGAAGCTTCACTTCCGTTTTTTTTATTTAAGAGCAGGCAGATTATATCTATAAGCGTTTGCGTTTTTTTTATAACAACTACTACAAAATATGCATGTATTTTTACATTAAGTAACCTATTAAAATGCTATGAAAGTTAGTAGGCTATCCATCTGAATAACTAAATTTAGGTTTTAGTAATTTTTTCGCCTGCAAGGGCACATGATTGATTTTTAAAAGTTTATTCAGATGTATAACGGGGCTCTATCGAGCCCCGTTTTTTTATTAAACACCTCATCTATGAATCTATAATTATTTACGGTTTTTTCATAACAATACAGCAGAAACACAAACATAACTTTACAACACTGTTAATTTAATAAACAATACTTATGAAAAAGACAATTACCCTTATGCTAATATTGACAATGTCGGCACTGGCAAATGCACAGTTACAAAATACTGATTTTGAGCAATGGCAAAATGATCCTTCAGATCCAAATTTCCCTAACAAACCCAATGGATGGATAATTACTGATGGTTTTAGCGAAGCTCCACATTGTATTTATCCCCCTGCAACTGATGCTCAAAACGGAGATTATGCCCTTACACTTGGTATATGGTATCATTATGTAAAAGATGCTGCAAAACAAACTGTTCCCATCGATTACAGACCATCTGCACTCAAGGGATATTATAAATACACTGATAATATAATACAAGGTAATTCAGGTCCTGTAAACGATGTTGCACAGGTAAACATCTACCTTACAAAATGGAATGTTGCTTTAAGCCAAAATGACACTATTGGCAAGGGGACAATAAACCTTAATGAAAGCATTGACTATAGTAGTTTTACCTGTCCGGTAACTTATACCAGTAACGAAACCCCTGATAATGTATCTGTTTATCTTGACTGTACAAGAATTAAACGTGCAGGAGAAACAGAAAACCTAATACGCATGGAAGGTAATGGCAGTTATTTTACAGTAGACAACATTACCCTTGAGCAAAGCACAGTAGGCCTGGAAGAATTTACAGTTAACAATATTGAAATCTACCCAAACCCGGCAAGAGACAAAGTAACTATATCCAATTTTACGGGTCAGGCAGAGCTATATGATATTACCGGCAAATTAGTGATGTCAAAATCATTGACAGAAGACAAAACTATTACTACCGAACAGCTACAAAAAGGTATTTATACCATCAGGCTTACCGATAAAACAAATACCAGCTATTCGAAACTTATCAAAGATTAATTTTTCATGTATGAGCTGCCAACAAGCAGCACGGTTTTTTAATTTAGGTTTAGGTAAAGAAAAAACAGGGCTTATGACCCTGTTTTTGTTTTTACAAATTATCCAACTGGTTCTTAGTCTTATCATCACTGATGGTCCAGAAGAAGCCTACAAAAAAGAATCTGTCAGCCGGCTGGGTAATAGCCTGTCTTGCATATATGCCATTAGTTCCAGGATTATTAGCATAAGTATACCCAAACACATTGTCAGCTCCCATAACATTTGAAACCGAAAAATATAATATTTTTTGTTGGCTTACGAGATATGCCCAACTAAGGCTAAGATTATTATATGCTTTTGTTTTGCCGTTCATAAAAGCATTTTCATTTGGATTATCATAAGGCCTTCCAATATTAAAGCTATAAGTTACACCAAGTTGCGATCTTAGGTCCTCAATCCAGTATTTAGTAACTATCGATGCATTATGTGTAGCTATGTAACTCGGTGTTACTTCATATTCGTAATTCTTATAGTCTCTTTTACTATCTATATATGAATACGAAACCCAGTATTCAAGATTTTTTATCAGTTTACTGTCCCTCCAGAAAAGGTCAATACCCTGAGCATAACCATAACCTGCATTGCTGTAGTTTGAATCGAAGGCTGCGGTTATGCCATCATATTTCACTAAATTATCATACTTTTTATAATAAGCCTCACCCCTAAACATTCTTCCATCTGTATTGTACAGATAATTAAAAATATAATGAGCTGTTTTTTGGTGTTCAAAATTCTTGTAATATTTCAGGTAATCCTGTCCCGGTGTCTGGTAAAAATCGCCATAAGCTAATGAAAACTGACTTTTAGGACTCACTTTATAAGCAAGTGCAGCACGAGGTTCAACTGTCCCCTCCTCCAGTACGCTGGCGTATGAAGAACGTAATCCTGCTTTAAAAGCGAGGTTTTTAGAGATAAAAACATCCGCTTCGGCATAGGCCGCTGCTATCGAATTATTATAACCGCTATTAAAATTAAAACCTGTAGGTTCAGTATAGTTTTCATTAAAATCAGTTATAAAATAATCACCCCCAAATGTAAGTTTAAACCTGTCGCTAAAACCTTTACGCAGTTTTAGTTTCATATGTGAGGAGTTCTCGGCATTCTTAAGCCCATTTACATCAAAAGCCGTTTTATTGTGGCTGTACCCATATGAAATACCGGTCTGAATCGTCCATTGGGTTCCAAACATTCCTTTATAAGAAGTATTAAAATAAAGATTGTCATTTTTGGTATCTACCCTTATTGGTTCAGGCAGGTTAATATCGTCCTGGTTCAGGTCGAAGGTAGCGTGGTCAAAAGCAGCATATACCTTAAGCATACCACTATTGAACTTATACCTGTACACTGCTTCGCCCGACATTGACTGATAAGGTTTATTCCAGTCTACATTTTGTGGTACTATCCATTGGTAAGGTTTTAAGTTAAGGTAGGAAAGGTTAACGCTTAGCGAACTCTTTTCCCATTTTTGGGTATGCCCCAAACCTAAACCAACAGTCATAATTGCAATATCGCTTTGTTTTTGCTCCGGTTCTTCAATAGTATTAAGTAGCAGTACACTCGATAATGCTTCACCATACTCTGCTGAATATCCTCCTGTAGAAAATGTCATCCCACTAAACAGAAATGGAGAAAAGCGTCCACGAGCCGGTACATTATTAGCTGTCGCATTATAAGGCTGTGCTACACGGAGACCATCTACAAAAGTTTGTGTCTCATCAGATTCTCCACCTCTGACAAACAACCTTCCGCTCTCGCCTACGGTCTGTGTACCCGGAAGCGTTTGTAATGCTCCAATAATATCTCCGGCTGCTCCGGCTGTAGTAACAATATCAAGTGGTTTTAGCGCAGTTACTTTACTGTTATCCCCTGCCTGAAAAGAACCTGCTGAAATAACAACGGCATCGAGCGTGTTCACACTAGCTTTCATCACAAACGTCTGCACTTTATATCCCTCTACAACAATATCCTGTCTGAAATCTTCAAAAAACATTCCTGTAATTACTAACACCTGATTTCCCTTCTCTGGGGTTTGAAAAGAAAAATGACCGGTTTCATCAGATGTAGCACCGTCATAAGTACCATCTATATAAATATTAGCACCTGTTACAGGCTTTCCTTTTTTGTCGGTAACCGTTCCTTCAATAATTGTTTGCCCGACAGAAAAGCTGGATACAAGAATAAATAAAAGTGTAATAATTGATTTCATGATTGGTGGTTGTATTGATTTGATGGGTCAAAATTGCAGCTACAATTTCAGATATAATAATAAAGTATCCCGAACTGTAGAATTTAAAGGATGAACTGTATAAAAAATAGTGAATCAATTTACATTAAGAAAAAACCGACTACTTTTGCCGCATCAAACTAAACCACCCAATGAAAAAATTATTTTTAATGCTTCTTATAGCATTTCCATTGCTTTCTATTGCTCAAATAAAATTTGAACCCGGCTATTTTATTGAAAATGAATCAAAAACTGAATGCCTGATTAAAAACATTGCATGGAAAAATAACCCAACGTCTTTTGAGTACAAGCTAAATGAAGCTGATGATATAAAAACAAAAAACATAAGCACTGTCAGCGAATTCAACATTAATGAGAGCTATAAGTTTATAAGGACAACCACTAATGTAGATCGGTCAGAAACAGCTCTGGATCGTTTAGATAATTCTAAACAGCCTAAATGGAATACTGAAACTATTTTTCTAAAAGTTTTGGTAGAGGGAAAAATTACGCTTTACCAGTATGAGGACAGTAACTTTATAAAATATTTTTTTAGTACAGAAAATGATGCAAAAACAGAACAACTGGTTTATAAAGAGTATTTAGTTGATGGAGGGGTTGCCGAAAACAACTTTTTCAGGCAACAGCTGTACAACCTTATGAAAGATGACAAGTTTACTATATCACGTTTTGAAAACCTCAAGTACAAAAAGAGCGATATGGTAAAACTTTTTGCTGAATATAATGGGAATTCAGGAACAAAAATGAAAAACCTTTCCGAAAAACAGAATAATGGAAAACTGAATCTGCGTTTTACACCGGGGATAACATTTACTTCCCTTGACATTGAAAACAGTACTTCCGGTTTTTATTTTGATTTTGGTAGCAACGTTTCATACAGGATAGGTGCTGAAATTGAATACATACTACCTTTTAACAACAACAAATGGTCATTGTTTGCCGATCCCAATTACCAATCTTATGAAAAAGATGGTAATAGAGGAAACCAAAGTCTTTCGGTAAGTTATAAAGTAATCGAAATCCCTTTGGGAGTGAGGCATTATATATATCTGTCAGACAAATCAAAAATATTTGTTGATGCTGCTTACATTGCTTCCCTGAGCATGGGCGATAATAACTTAAAATTTGCTTATTCTGAACTTGAAGTTTCAAATACCTCTGCTTTAGCATTAGGATTGGGTTATAGTTATGAACGATACAGTCTTGAGGCACGCTATAACTTTAGTCATGGTATTTTAGACAATTATGAAAGCTGGGGAAGCAATTTAGACACGTTTAGCGTTATATTAGGATATAATTTTTTATAGTAATTTTATAGTAAACAATTAAGGTTTTCGCAATGTGATGCGTACTTTTGCAGTGAATAATATATTTACTTCAATGTTTAACCCTGCTTTAAAGAAAAAATACACCTATACCAAGTATTTCAAACTCATAATTGTTTCATTAGTTATTGGTTTTCTTGCTGCATTACTGGCTGTAACATTAAAACATATGACTGAGCATTATGAAGAAATTCTTTTTCATAGGTCTAAACATCAAACATTATATCTTTTAATTTTCCCTTTTATTGGTCTTTCCCTTATCTATATTCTAAGACAATATTTATTTAAGAAAAAAGAAAATAAAGGTATTAAAGAAGTTTTTGAAAGCTCGGCAACAGGAAAAAATCTGCCTTCATACAAAATTCCTTCGCATTTTATAAATGGATTGCTAACGGTTAGTTTTGGCGGTAGTACTGGCATAGAAGTATCTACAGTAGTTTCTACTGCTGCGATAGGTTCGTTAGCCCAGGAAAAAGAAAAAATATTCAGAAAATATAAGACTGAACTTATTTGCGCAGGTATTACAGCGGGGCTTACCGCATTATTTTGCAGTCCACTGGCAGGACTCCTGTTTGCTTATGAGGTTATAGCTAAAAAAGCGAGCAGAGTCTTTTTAGTAACCAATATATTGGCCGCAGCCATTGCGTTTGCTTTTATAATGCTAATCGATGAAAAGCCTCTTTTCCCGCTAAATATAACGCAATGGAATTTATATGCACTACCTTACTTTATTTTGCTGGGAATTATTTGCGGACTTAATTCTATTTACCTGACAAAATGTGTAATGTTCTTTAAAAAACAATTTGCAAAAATATCAGGTCACTACTATAAGATAGTTATTGCAGCGGCAGTTTTAAGCAGTTTGTTGTTGCTTTTCCCTCAACTTTACGGTGATGGTTACCATGCAATGAAAGAAAGCCTTGTAACAGCAAACACTTTTACATTAACCCTTCCTCATATTATGTTATTTATAGCCTTACTATTGTTTAAGCCTGTAATAACATCAATAACACTTTCGGCAGGAGGTGATGGAGGTGTTTTTGCTCCCAGTTTGTTCATAGGTGCATTTTTAGGATTACTTTTTGCAACGATACTTAACACTTACTTTAACGCAGGTGTTATTCCTCTTAATTTTATGGTTATAGGTATGGCTGCCATGCTTAGCGCAAGCATTCATGCGCCTTTTACAGCGTTGTTCCTTGTTTGTGCATTAATAAACGATTATACTTTATTTTTACCAATCCTGACAGGAACATTGGTAGCAAAATATTCTGCCAAAGCTATTTATCCTTATACTGTTTATTCATTAGCACCTGCAAAATAATAGTATGCCACTACAAAAAATAAAACGAAGCTACCGTAAAACCCGGTATGTAGTTTACAAAGAAACCCTTGTAAACTTTAAAGAACATCTATGGGCATTTATGGGCGCTTTTGTAGGCATGGGCATTATATCATGGTTGCAATATGAAGCATTCCCACAACAGGATTATGTGTTTCTTATCGGTTCTTTCGGAGCCTCATGTGTACTGATATATGGTGTAATACAAAGTCCGCTGGCACAGCCCCGCAATCTTATTGGGGGACATTTACTATCGGCTGTTATTGGGGTGAGCTTACAGAAACTCATGCCCGAGATGGTATGGCTTTCGGCTCCACTTGCAGTAGCCTTATCAATTGTTGCGATGCAGATGACCAAAACCCTGCATCCTCCCGGAGGTGCAACGGCTCTTATTGCTGTTACCGGAAGTCCGCAAATAAAGGCCCTTGGTTACGAATACGTACTAAATCCGGTATTGAGCGGTGCGATGATATTGCTTATCATAGCGCTTATTTTTAATAACATTCCTCATAACCGCCAGTATCCTTCGGCTCCTGCCGTAATAAAATTCAAAAAGTTCAGAAAAACACTGAAAAAATCAGTCAAAGTATAAAACATATTATATATCAAATGCTCAAAATAAACAAGATACACCATGTAGCGATAATCTGTTCGAACTACGAGAAATCAAAACATTTTTACGCTCATGTTATGGGATTCACCGTGGTTGCCGAAAATTACCGGAAAGAGCGACAATCCTATAAACTTGATCTCGCGGTTAATGATAGTTATGCAATAGAACTGTTCTCGTTCCCTAACCCACCACAAAGGGTTTCCCGCCCTGAAGCGGCCGGATTACGCCATTTAGCATTTGAAATTGATAATATTGAGCAAGCTGTTGCATGGCTGAATGATAACAATATTGTATGTGAACCTATTCGTGTTGATGAATTTACCGGTAAAAAGTTCACTTTCTTTTCAGACCCCGATGGGCTTCCTTTAGAAGTTTATGAAAAGTAGATTGATGTATTTATAGCTTTTTAAAAAGTACTGTTTGTTTAGATATTCTAACTATCGAAAAATCAAAGTATCGAATTATCGATTAGTCCAACTGTTGAAAAATCTAAAAATCCAACAATTTCAAAACGTAAAAATAGATTACCTTTGGGGTTTACAAAATATTTAGAATCATGGTTTACAAATTCAGAGTTATACTTGATGCAGAAGAAGATATCTTTAGGGATATCGCGATAGAAGATACTGACACACTGGAAGATCTGCACAATGCCATAGTAAATGCCTTTGGCTTTGACGGCATGGAAGCTGCTTCTTTTTACAGAAGTGATGACGAGTGGTCGCAGGGAGAAGAGATACCATTGTTTGACACGGGGGATGTACCCGGAGAACAAAGAACAATGGCTGAATTTGTACTTGCCGACAACCTTGATCAAAGCGAGAATAAAATCATCTACGTTTATGATTTCCTGAATATGTGGACATTCTTTGTTGAGTTGGCTGCTATTGAAGAGCCTGAAAGCGGAGTGGCTTATCCTGAGCTTCTTTTTGCTCACGGAGAAATGCCTGCCACAGCACCTGATCAGGCTTTTGGTGCCGATGATCTTGATGATGACCTGTATGGTGAATTTGACGATGATTATGATGAGGAAGACTTTGACATGTTTGATGACGACCAGAGCTTTGGCGAAATGGATGACCATAACTGGAATTAAAACGAAGTTACAAAGTAACTGAGCTTCAAAGTGGCAAAGTTTTAAAGCCACATCCGATTCTGATTAAAAAGTAATAACTTATATTCATAGTCTAAAACTTTGCTACTATGCAACTTTGTGACTATGCAACTCAAAATAGATGATCAACTTATTCAACACACACATAGAAAGCCTTTCTCTTCACAGAGTAGGCAATAAAAGCCGAAATGAGGCTTACTTTTTGTCTGAACAGCCCTATAGCCTTACTGATGAAATTGTCCCTTTACTAAAGGAATATTTCTTTAAGCCATTCAGAGACAAAGAAGAAAACTATTTTCAGTTTGCTCACGATGTGCATTTGGATTACCACGATATGTACAACTATGCTACAGAGATTTTTACAAATCCTGACAGCGTACATGAAGTATCTAAAAAGATAACAAAACACCTTTTTGAGCAATCAAACCATCCGCATATTAAAAATGGTGAGGTATATGTTACTTATCTTACCCACCTTACTATAGACAACAATCCGGTTGATGCCATTGGTATCTTTAAAAGTGAGATTAAAACCGATTTCCTTCAGCTTGAAGAAAAAGGAACCAATCTTGAGCTATTGTTACAACAGGGAATCAACCTAAACAAGCTTGACAAAGGCTGTATCATTTTTAACTACAAAAAAGAAGAGGGGTATAAAATACTTACTGTAGACAGCAACCGTTATGATGCGCGTTACTGGCTGGAGCACTTCCTGTCGGTTGATGCTTTCCAGGATGAGAACTTCATGACGAAAAAGTACATGAAATTTGTTCAGGAATTTGCTAAAGACGTTATCCTGCCGGCTGAAGATAAAAAACAGGAAGTTATGTTTATGAACAGGGCTGTAAACCACTTCGCTAAAAATGACGAGTTTGAAGAAACCAAATTTTTGAATGAAGTAATGGACAATCCGGATCTGATTCCTGAATTTAAAAACTACAAAGTAGAAAAAGCACCAAAGTACAGCATTGAAGATGTAACTTCTTTCCCTATTGCTAACGCTGCCGTTAGTGATGTTAGGAAAACCATTAAAAATGTTATCAATCTTGATACCAACATCCAGATTAAAATGGACTTCATTAACCCTGAAAGTGCTGAGAAATTCGTAGAAAAAGGTTGGGATGAGGAAAAACAAATGTACTATTACCTTGTTTATTTCAACAAAGAACAAAAATCGTAATTATTTAAATTACAATATCTAAAGAGGCCTTTGGCCTCTTTTTTGTTGTTAAAACATTCGTAAAAATGATATGCTAACATACTTTTATCTTTTTGTTACTGTATTATTTCCTAATTTTCCTTAATAATTTCAGGAGGAACACTATGATAACAAAGCTCAGACTGCTTGTATTTATGGCATTTTTTGCCAGTGCTTCGTTATGGTCTCAGGTAACCCCTCCGGTAAAAAAAGATACCATAAAACCACCTAAAGACCAGATGTATAAAAATCTGGAAGACTATTCTAAAAGAAAGAAATTCACAAAATTCATCCATAAGCTCATCTTTAAACCGGTAGAAAAACAAAAACCGGCGCTTTCAAGAAGGAAAGAAAAAGAGCGAAGCCCGGAGATGACAACCAGCCTTAGCAGTGCTGAAGGTAAAATCGTTAGAAAGATTAATATTGAAACGCTTGACCCTTTTGGTTACTCAATTAACGATACCACTAAAAAAGCCAAAGACTGGATTCAGCGGGCAGGTAACAGCGTTCATCTTAAAACGAAACAATTCACGATCAGAAATCTGTTATTAATCAAAAAAAACAGGCCGCTCGATACCCTGTTGGTTAAAGAATCTGAACGTTTGATAAGAAGCCAGCGTTACGTCAGGAGGGTTGTAATTAAGCCTGTAGCTATTGCTAATAATCCCGATTCGGTAGATGTATATGTCAGGGTATTGGATTCCTGGAGTCTTATACCTAATGGTTCTTTCTCAAGCTCAAGTACATCTATGGAAATTACTGAAAGGAATTTTTTAGGACTTGGCCATGAATTCCGTAATGATTTTAAAAAAGAATTCAAGACGGGAGAAACGGAATATTATACCCGATATACGGTACCAAACATTATGAATACCTATATCAACGCATCCATAAACTATGAGATATGGAAAAATGACAGCTACCTTAAAAGCTTTGGACTGGAAAGACAATTCTTCTCTGCCTATACTAAATGGGCAGGAGGGGCTTATGCCGAATCACGAGTAATGAAAGATTCGCTTCCTGATGTTAATAATGACTGGAAGCTTTTAAATTTCAAATCGGATGCTCAGGATTTTTGGGCTGGTTACGCATTTAAAATTTATGAAGGTGATTCAGAAGCAGAGAGAACAACAAGACTGGTAACCACCGGAAGATACTTTTCGCAGCATTATAAAGAAAAGCCCTCTGTAGCTTATGACTCTGTAGGTTATTACGGAAATGAGAAATTATATCTTGCCAGTATCGGTTTAACCTCACGTAAATTCGTGCAGGATAAGTTCCTTTTCAATTACGACATCGTAGAGGATATCCCCATAGGGAAAGTATATTCGCTTACTTCAGGCATGCAATATAAAAACAATGAACACCGGATGTATTTGGGTGGGCGTTATGCTTTTGGTAACTATTATAACTGGGGATACTTTTCCATAAATGCCGAAGCGGGTACTTTTTACTATAAAAACAGAACCGACCAGACAACTCTGGCAATAGATATGCTTTACTTTAGTAATATCAAAGACTGGGGGCAATGGCGTTTCAGGCATTTTATAAAACCGGAACTTGTTTTTGGTGACAACAGGATGGCTATTATAAAAGATCAGCTAAACATAAATGAAGCCAATGGTTTACAGGGCTTTAATACACAATCGGTATTAGGAACCAAAAAACTCGTGCTTACCTTACAAACACAGTCCTATTCTCCATGGAACATATTCGGATTCAGGCTTAATCCTTTTACAAATTTCAGTATGGCAATTGTAGGCGATGAGCAAAATAAACTTTATGAAAGTAAAGTATACAGTAAGCTGGGATTTGGTGTACTACTGTACAATGACTACCTGGTATTTAACAGTTTTCAGCTTTCTTTTGCTTATTACCCAAGTATACCGGGTCAGGGAGAGAATATCTTCAAAACCAATTCCTTTAAGAATAACGACATATTGCTTCCTGACTTCCAGGTTGGTAAACCAACAGTGGTCCCTTATCAATAATAATTCTATTTCTTTTAAAATATCGGTAACAAAACATTACACTGGTCGTCTTACTTAAAGAACCATAAAACAATTATTTTGGAAACGATATTAACCATAAGCAACCTTGACAAAAAATTTGGCAAGGTGCATGCCGTAAAAAATGTTTCTTTTGAGATAAAAAAAGGAAATGTATACGGAATTTTGGGACCTAACGGAAGCGGAAAATCAACCACACTTGGAATAGTACTAAATGTAGTAAATAAAACATCGGGTAACTACAACTGGTTTGGCGGTACCTTAGAAACCCATGAAGCGCTTAAAAAAGTAGGAGCAATCATAGAACGTCCCAATTTTTACCCATATATGTCGGCCTACGACAATCTGAAACTGGTTTGCAAAATTAAAGGAGCGCCCGAGCATAAAATATATGAAAAGCTTGAATTAGTTGGACTTTTAGAACGAAAAGATAGCAAATTCAGAACTTTCTCCCTGGGAATGAAACAACGTCTTGCCATTGCTTCTGCCCTGCTTAATGATCCCGAGATACTTATTCTTGATGAACCTACAAACGGTCTCGACCCTCAGGGAATCAGGCAGATTAGGGAAATTATCAGACAAATTGCCGCGTTAGGCACTACCATATTACTTGCTTCTCACCTGCTGGATGAAGTGGAAAAAGTATGCAGCCACGTGGTTGTATTGCGAAAAGGAGAAATGCTGTATAGTGGGACGGTAAACGGAATGATTGCCAATGAAGGCTTTTTTGAGCTTCAGGCTAATGATAATACTGTTTTAGCCGGAATGCTTTCGCAACATGAAGCTATCGATAAGATTGAAGAAATTGAAGGCAGGCTCCTGGCCTATCCTAAAGCACCATTGGATCCTTCAGAACTGAATCGCTACTTATTTGATAAAGGCATAAGTCTGAGTCACCTGTCACACCGAAAACATAGTCTTGAAGAGCAATTCCTTCAATTAACTTCTAACAAACCTTCAAACTAACAGCCATGAAACGTCTCTTATCAATAGAACTGGAAAAATTGTGGAAAAACAGGGCCAGCAAAGTACTTGTAATTACCTATTTCGTATTACTTACCTTAATAGCTCTTTTAGCTTCAGTTAATTTCAGCATCATCGGAATAGATTTCCGTTTAGCAGATTTAGGAATATTTAACTTTCCTTTTATTTGGCATGCCAATACATGGCTGGCATCTATATTGAAAATATTTCTTGCCATTGTTATCGTTTCAATGATGGCTAACGAATATACATACGGAACACTAAAACAAAATCTTATTGATGGTCTGAGCAAAAAAGAATTTGTTTTATCAAAGGTGCTAACCGTGAGTCTTTTTG
Source organism: Flavobacterium suzhouense (assembly GCF_042684765.1). Lineage (NCBI taxonomy): Bacteria > Pseudomonadati > Bacteroidota > Flavobacteriia > Flavobacteriales > Flavobacteriaceae > Flavobacterium > Flavobacterium suzhouense. Next base: position 121,650 of record NZ_JBHUMD010000006.1, read on the forward strand.
CTCTTGTGTCAACATTATTTATTTTTATAATGACACTGATACTCGGTTATTCTTTTTCATCTTACACAGAAACTTCAATTGTGTTTACTGACCTTCAGTACATTGTTGCATATTTTATCAAACTCATTGCATTCTTTTCTTTCTGTCTCTTCTTAGGGGTTTGGGTTAAACGTTCTGCTTTTGCAATTGGGTTTATACTGTTGTGGTTTATCGGCGAACAGGTTATTCAGGGACTACTGTATAAATTTGTATTTGAAACAAGGCAAGCTCTGAATCAGGTTGCTCAATTCTTTCCAATGGAATCTATGAGCAATCTAATAAAAGAACCCATATCACGATTCCAGCTTTATAAAACAATAGAAAACCAAATAGGTGGTCAGGCTAGCATAAAAGATTATGATGTACATTGGTATCAAATCGCAATCGTGATTTTCTGGACAGCTTTCTTTATCTACATGTCATACAAAATATTAAAGAAAAGAGACCTGTAAGTTTCAAAATATAATGATTGTGAAGGGGATTTTATATAAAATCCCCTTTATTTATTATTTAACTTAAAATCAGCTTAATGTAAATTTATATATTTACAGCAAGAAAAATTATTGCCCTTGCTATGAAAACTCAATTTACACTTATTATGCTGATTTTATTTGGCATAAGCCCCCTGCTTGCCCAAAATGACTGCTCCGATGCCATTACTGTATGCGGAAATACCGGTTTTACCGGACTTAATGCTACCGGAGGAGGAAATATAGATGAAATATTTAACGGTAATAATGACTGTAGTGTAACTTCTGAAGCTAACAGCCTGTGGTTAAGACTCCCAATAAACACCAGTGGAACTTTAGGCTTTACCTTAACACCTCTTAACCCTGATATTGATATAGATTTCGACTTTTATATTTTTGGACCTAATGCAACCTGCGGAAATCTTGGCCATACTATTCGCTGTTCTACCACAAATCCGGCAGCAGCCGGTTCTTCCTCCAATCAAACCGGAATGAATGATGTTGAAACAGATACCTCTGAAGGACCTGGTGAGTTTGGAAACAATTTTTTACAATGGCTTACAGTTCAGGCAGGTGAAGTATATTACCTTGTAATAGACCGCCCTATAAACCCTAGTGGTGTTACCTTAGATAGTGATTTCTCGATTGAATGGACGGGTACTGCAACTTTTTATGCTTCTCCCGAATTTGTTAATCCTCAGCTACAGTCTACTGACATTGTAAAGTGTGACGATGATGCTATAGATGATCAGATGACCCTTTTTGATCTGACTACTAACGAAACGATGTTTCTTGCTGGTCAGCCAGATGTAGTACTTACATATCACCACAATATAAACGATGTTATTACAGGTGAAAATCCTATAGCAAATCCTTCAGCTTATACTAACACCAGTAATCCTGAAACCATCTACATGAGAATGAGCAGGACTACTACCGAATGCTTTGTGACCGATCAATTTGAAATTGAGGTAACAAATCCTGTGACAGCCGGCGAACCTGACAACCTCGAATTATGTGACTTTAACGAAACCGGTAAACAAAAATTCAACCTTACAACAAATGATGCGTTGATACGAAATGGAAATTCATCAACTTCAGTAACCTATTACGCTTCTCAAAGCAATGCGCAGCAAAAAGTAAATCCACTGCCGGGCCTGTACGAAACCGGCACCACTACAATTTGGGCAAGGCTTGAAAGTACAGCTACTTGCCAGGGACACGACATAGTATCATTTACAGTGACTGTGACTCCGTTACCGGATATCATCTATACACTTGATGTTAAAGATTTAACCGAAGACGACAACTCTATTGCTGTTGTTATGGATAACGAACAGGATTATGAATTTGCAATTGATAACAGTTCCTTTAGTGACAACCCTTTATTTACAAGACTTGAAACTGGACCGCATACGGTTTACATAAAAGCAAAAAGTGGCTGTAAAACCGTTAGTGAAGAAGTAATAATATTAAATTACCCTAAATTCTTTACGCCTAACGGGGATAATGAAAATGAAGTATGGAGAATTCCTTACCTTAACCTTCATCCTAATGCACAGGTGACCATTTTTGACCGTTACGGAAAGATTATTACCGGATTTACAGGAAGCGGCAGCTGGGATGGCACTTTTAACGACTCTAAACTCCCATCAACAGATTATTGGTTTGTATTACAGCTTACTACGGGACGAATAATAAGAGGGCATTTTTCAATGATCAGATAATTTTTCATATTTTTATTGAAAAATTAACATTGCTATGCTGTGAGGATTACCTGCACACTTATATTGTTGCTTTTATTTTCCCTTGCTGTAAAAGCTCAGAACGACTGTCCTGAAGCTATTATAGTATGCGGGGATGCGAACTATTATGACCTTGACGCAACAGGTTGGGGTGATATTCAGGAAATAAGCCTAAGCAATGCATGCTGGAGTCAGGAAAACAATACCGTATGGCTTAAGATACTTATCAATCAGGGTGGTACCCTTGGCTTTTTACTAACTCCTGAAAATAGTGATATAGTAACCGATTTTGATTTCTGGATGTTTGGCCCCGACGTGGAATGTAACGCTTTAGGTACCGCCATTCGATGCTCTACTACAAACCCCGGTGCGGCAGGCCTTGATTATGTTACAACCGGTATGAACGGCACTGAAACAGACATCTCAGAAGGTCCGGGTCCAGATGGTAATGCCTTTGTACAATGGATTACTGTTCAGGATAACGAAACCTATTATCTGGTTGTAGACAGACCACATGGTTCAGGAAATTTTTCAATGGAATGGACCGGAACAGCTACATTCCATACAGTTCCTGTTTTTCTTAATCCGAACAATATCAATACAGACATACATTTATGTGATAAAGATGGTATAAACGACCAAAAAACAGTATTTGACCTTACAGTACATGAGGCTATGTTTTTAGGTGCTCAAAGCCCGATGGTTGTGACTTACCATCAATCCCTTAACGATTCGACCAATGGTGTAAACCCTATAGCTAATCCTCAAACGTATGTAAATCTTTCGGTTCCTCAAATAATATACATGAGGATGACGAATGTTATAACAGGCTGTTTTACAACCGAAACACTTAATATAATTCTCGATCCTCCGATGATTTCAGGTATGCCATCTGATCTCACAATCTGTGTCCCCTACAGCAATAATGGAATTGGAGAATTTGACCTGACCCTAAATGATGACAATGTTAGGGGTAACAATCCGCCCTCTACAATAGTCACTTACTATACTTCACAAGCTAATGCACAAGCCGGAGTTAATCCTGTTGGTCCTTTATTCACCAATACAATCCCTGACCAGCAAACACTTTGGACCCGTTTGGAAGATGTTGATGGATGTTTTAGTTATAATTTTTATCCGTTCGATCTTATTGTAAATCCAATACCTGTTTTTAACAATCCCGGTAATATTCCACTGGATATTATACAATGTGATAACGATGGCATAAGTGACAATCCAAATGTTTTTGACCTGACTATTCACAAAGATATGCTAACCAATTCGCAGAGTGAGTTAGTGATTACCTACTATCTCAATGCTAATGATGCTGAAGAAGATATTAATGCAATAGCAGGCCCGCAGGTATACAATAACAATGTTGATTCGCAAACCATTTACATGCGTATAACAAACATACTCACATTATGTTATGATACGCTGTCTTTTGAAATTATTACCAATCGTGTTTTAACCGGAACACCAAACAATCTTGCGCTTTGTGATATTGACCAGAATGGATTCAGGGAATTCGATTTATCTGAAAATATTCCGCTTATACAAGATGTTTACACCGATGCTACGGTAACTTTTCACACATCACAAGCTGACGCTACAAGTGGCACTAACCCAATTAGCTCTAACTATACCAATTTAGTAGCTTATGAAACGCAAACCATTTGGGCAAGACTTGAAAAAGACTTTGGGACGTGTATCGGATATGATATAACTTCGTTTACTATTTCGGTAATTCCACTCCCTGAAATTACCAATCCTGACAATATCTCCTTTGATCAGACAAAATGTGACCTTGACGGTATAGACGATGGTTCGACAGAATATGACCTCACTATCCATGAGGATACAATGATAGGAACACAAAACAACGTTGTGTTTAGCTACTATTTAACACAACAGGATGCTGAAGATGCTACAAACCCTATTAGTACTCCTACTGCCTTTGCAAATACTGTTAATCCGCAAACTATTTACATAAGACTTTACGATTATGCTACGCAGTGCCATCAAACCGGAAGTTTTCAGATAAATACTTTGTCAATTCCTCACATTGCCCCGCAACCGCCATTACTGGTTTGTGATGTAAACAATGATGGTCATGCCTTATTTAACCTTGATCCGGTAATTCAGCAAATCACTACTGATTTAGGAAATGTAGTCGTTACAATGCATACTACGTTTGACGATGCTTTTTTTGGTGTTAATAATATAAATAATACCGATGCTTACCCTAACATAAATGCAAATACCCAAACGATTTATATTCGTGCAGAATCAGCTCCCGGTTGTGTTGACATTCAAACACTGCAACTCATTGCCAGCCCTGTGCCTGTAGCAGCAACACCTGACGCCTACCCTCTTTGTGATGACGGAGCTAATGATACAGACGGAGAATCAATTTTTAACCTTACCAGTAAAAATACACAGATACTTAACGGGCTTGATCCTGCTCAATATTCAGTTAATTATTACATAAGTGAGCAGGATGCAATAGCAGCTACCAACCCTATCACTAACCCGATGAGCTATAGCTCAGGCAATGCAACTATCTGGGCCCGTGTAACCAACAATGTAACAGGCTGTTTTGACATAGTAAGCTTTGAGCTTATCGTAAATCCTTTACCGGTTCTGATAACCAACCAAAGCACCTACACACTTTGTGACAGTACAGAACCTGTGGAAGTAGAGACCTTTGATCTTACATCAAAAATTCCGGACTATATAACCAGTGAGAATGGTATTATTGTAACCTTTTACCATACATTTAATGAGGCTACAACCGGTATAAACGCTATAGCGAACCCGACAAATTACCAAAATAATGAACCCGGGGTAGAGACAATATTCATACGCTTTACTATTGAAGCTACAGGATGTTACAGAATTGGTTTCCTGGATGTAAGAACCTATCCTTTACCCATAATTCTTGAACCAACTCAGGAAGATCTCACTGTGTGCGATACCAACGGATCGGGTATAGGAGAATTCAATCTTCAAGCATTAGTGTCAGATATGCAGAACGGTGAACCGGGGCTTATTATAACTTTCCACGAAACAGAATTAGATGCAAAAAATGGTATCAATGCCATTCCCAATACTACAAACTATATCAATGCTACTCCTACCCTGCATCTTATATGGGTTAGAGTTACCGAACCTGCTTTTGGATGTTTTAAAACCTACATGATTACCCTGACGGTAGAGCCAGCACCACAGGCGCCGGCATTAGAGGATTTGGTATACTGTGATGATCAGGATAACAACGACCA